>JBLHPD010000105.1:0-16350 GCA_047624165.1 Clostridium sp.
TTAAAATAAAATATTATTTCATTTCTTTACCTATTTCTCTGTTTAATTTTCAAAGACCAATTCGCTAAGTCATCATGTGACGACTTCTACTATTTTACTTGGTATTGCTTGTTTTGTCAACAACTTCTTATATATTTTTTAAATACATTTTTGAAGTATACAACGCTAACTTATTGAGCTTTACTTTTATCGTTACTCGCTTACGCCGACAAGGAGTATTCTATCATGTAACCTTAAAATGCATTCATGCTAAATCACCAAATACGACAATTAAATGCATTATTCTTCATAATACTAGCAATTATTAAGTTTCTTTTATATTGATACACTAGGATTAGTATACTCTATTTTTATCAGTAGCACACTAATATCCTATGTATTTGGTGTTTTATTGCTTAAGATCTCATCGACTTTTGCTACAAAACAGTTATCGCATGCAATTTGTAATTTTATACTTCCCTTAGAAAAACATCAACCATGTTTTTTTTACATTCAAATCCTAATGCTTTTAATGAGTTTTGTAATGCTACTAATGTATATGCCATTTTATCCTTTTTCGCATCTTCTCCCATATGTCCTATTCGCATTACTTTTCCTTGTAGATATCCAAATGACCCAGCTATAAACACATTAAATTCATCGACCATATGTTTTAATAGTTCTTTATCATTTATACCCTCAGGTATTTCTATAACTGTCACAGTATTAGAATATCCCTCTTCAATGTATAAATTAAGACCTGCTTCCATTACAGCTTTTCTTGTAGCTTTACCAATTGATTTATGTCTTTCAATTATTTCTTTATCCTCCAATATATTATCTATAGCTCGCCTTAAGCCAACAATATCACTTATTGGCGGTGTATATGGGAACCATTTATTTTCATAGTAATCCTTCCATACAAGCAAATTACAATAATAAGAAGCTATAGGCTTTTTCCTCTGCTTCATTAATTTAAATGCATCTTCACTTATACTTAAAAAAGTGAGACCCGCAGGAGCGGAAACACATTTCTGTGAGGCACCTATTGCTATATCTATTATCCATTCATCCACCCTTATATCTTCTCCACCCATAGCTGCTACACTATCTACTACAGTTAATATATCCTTTTTCTTTAGCAATCGGCATATTTTATCTATGTCATTTAAAACTCCCGAGGGAGTATCACAATGTACTACAGTAGCATATTTAAAGTTATTATCTTTCTCCAAAAATTTTTCTAGTTCCACTATATCTATCTTACTCTTCCTATCTCCGTTAAAGAAAACTACTTCTCCACCGTACATCTTAACAAAGTCAGCAAACCCTTCTCCGAAAATTCCATTTTCAATTACTAATACTCTATCATTAGTTTCAGTTAACGATGCGCATGCAGCTTCAAGACCCAAAATCCCCTCACCGCCTAGTATTCTAACTTCATTATTAGTTTTTAAAAAACGGCCTATTTCCTCACACGTTTCTTTATAAAATTCATAAAACTGTAAATCTAAATCAGGATTGGTAGTAGCTAGAGCTCTGGCCATCCTAACATTTTCTCTTACCTGCGTAGGTCCCGGCGTCATTATTTGAGGCACTTTCATAATTTTCACTCCCTTAAAATGTAATTCATTTTATTATATTAAAATTATATCATTATTTATAGATTTCAAAAAATGTATCGATACAATGCTATTACCCATTTATAATTTCACGTTAGCTGCCAGTATCGATTGGTACGTAATAACATATACAAATGTAAAATGTTTGTCACCACTGTATATTTTCTAACTCATTTGGAGATATTTGTAATATACTTGTGTATTTTCATGTTTTCACATGGATATATCACAAAATTTATAGTGGGTGTGAAAATATGAAAATTAATCTTAATAAATTGAAATCTGTTTTACTTCCAATTTTTTATAGTGTGATTTGCATAATATTGATTAGGCATTTCATGACCTCCAGCACTATAACTTATGATAATTTTGAAAAAAAAGATTCTGTTATAATTGTAACCTCCGCCCCTTATACTCCACGACATTTAAGTAAATTATCTAATGCTACCAACTTACCACCAATTGGTGATCAAATCCCTACATTAAGTCGTGGTAACATAGAAGAAGTTGATAAAAGTACTACAGCAAAAAAATCATCTACTTATGAAGATGGCCTCTACACATTAAAAGAAGCTGGTATAATTGAAAAACGAGATGTTAAAAAAGCCGATATAGCCCCAACGCCTATTGTGCCTAAAGAAAAACAAGTCCTTAATACGCATCTTGCAAATTATTTAATGTACAAGAATGTAAATATAGCAAGTTTAAAAATTTTTTTAAACTCAAAGGACTCCCTTTTAGTTGAAGAACCTTATTTTTCAACGATATTGTCTGTTTGCGAAGATTTTAACCTTAATCCGCTTATTATGTTCGCTATTACTGGTCAAGAACAATCCTTCGTACCCAAAAGTAATGAAAACGCATATAAGATTGCTAATAATCCCTTTAATGTTTTTAATAGTTGGAAAAAATATAATACTACCATCGAAGATTCTACTAACATTGCTGCACGAACCGTAGTAAATCTCTCTAAAAATAGACCTGATAATATAGATGCCCTTACTTGGATTAATCGAAAATACTCTGAAGATGGGAATTGGTCAAAAGCTGTTCGCTCCATATTCAAACAACTTGAAAGTAATGTTTCTTATTTGAATTAAATTAACCCTACCATAAATGTATCCCCATATAATTTCATTTATATATGGGGATACATTTATTTATCTACTATATTTAATTAAAGCTTGTATAAATACTCACTAATTCATTTTGCTTCAATATTAACCCAATTAGATATTTCATTTTCAAAATACTTACCTATTTTAACCACTTCTCCCATAATAAGAGATGTATATTCTGTATTTAAGAACCAGTTATCTTTTGTCACCCCGCTCCTATCTGTAACTGTGGATACATAGAATTCTACGTTTAAAGGAAATGCTGTTTGATAAGTTAGTAAGGCTCTTCTAGAATGATATGATTTACACACCAAAATAGCCTTTTTTACTTGTATTTTGTTTTTCTTTAAGATCTCCCACGATAACTGTGCATTTTCAAATGTATTCCTAGCTTTATTTTCTTTTAATATTGCTTTCTCTGGTACTCCTAATTTAATACCTACCTTTTTAAGATATTCCCATTCTGACTCATATTCAGATATGTTATAGTTAGCACCTCCTGTAGGTAATATATATGGTGCGAATCCCTTGTGAAATAATTCTGCAGCCCTTTTCATAAGCTGTGGCTGTCTACACCCAGGAACTAAAATTATATCCGATTTGTAAGTATCGGTTTCAACAAATATTAATTCAGTTATACAGTCAAATGGATAACTCAATTTTTATCATCTCCTCATAAATATGTACACGTTTTAATTTACCTTTAAACTATTCCAAGCTCTAAGTGAATAAAACCCTATTAAAATTATTGATAAACAAAGGGCTATAATACTAAATACAGACTCTTTATAACTTATTCCCATATAACTATAAAGCATTATTAGTGGGATATTAGAAATAATTATTGTTAATATATATTTTATATAATTTAGCCCTACCGAAGCTGACACGAAGCATACTACATCTGAGGGAGCTATTGGGCACAATACACCTAAAGCTAAAAATCTAAAATTATACCTTTCCATTAATGGCTCTATATTGGGATATCTTAATTTAATTGATTTTTTCATTTTTGAATTAGAAAATACTTTTGCTATAATATATATATAAGTTTCGCTTAAACCCATTCCTATCATTGATAGTAAAAATCCATTAATCGGTCCAAACAATGTTCCACCTAAAATTATAAGTGTAGCTCCGGGTAAAAGAACTAACAATCTAATTACATATAGTAATACGAAAATAAACATTGCCTCTTGTCGATCTGAAAGTAAATACTGTTTTATGGTTTGTATTCCAAATGATATAAATTCGTTATCATTAATTATATACGCCAATATAATCCATATCAACGAGCAAATTAAAACTATAATTAATTTATTTTTATTCATAAATACTTCCCCCTGCTATTTCATCAACCTTATATCCTCTGCTTTTGTAGAAACCATAATAATTAGCATGGTTTTATCCTCTATTATCTTAATACAATCTTTAATGCTGTCCATCTCTATTATAAGTATACATTTAATTACCAAAACTTAATATATACACAGGTGTATATTAATAAATTCTTGTTTTACATCTACCTTTTTAAATACTCACTTATAAATTCTTTTTTAAGCAATGTATATTGGAAGGTAATAAACTTGCCTTCCGCCCTTAATATTTTATTAGTTTTATTAGTTTTATTAGTTTTATTATGAAAATAATTATCCACACTAAAACCAAATTTTATGGTCATAATGTGGACAGTTTTGTTAATAACTTTATTTATGCCATCAAGAGTTTATTTTGCATTATATCTAAGCACTTCAAAAAACTCCTTTAAAGTCTTTTGAAGTGCTTGTTTCTTATATTTTCAAAACCGTACCAATTGAAATAATCAGTATATATGCGATTAAGAAAATGGCCACACCCCTTAGTATAAGATTCCCATAATATTTCATCCAAAATTCATGTTCTGCATCAAGTTCATAACTATCTTCGCATTTATTTTCTGTAGGATCAGTCGGTTTTACAGCCTCCCTAAGTCCTATGTCTTCATGCATATCCTCATAAAGTACTTTGCAATCAAAACAGTTTTCAAGGTGTTCCTCTACTAACTTAACTGTTTCTATCCTACATAGTTTCTCTTCATAAAGAGGTAGTAAGTCTCTAATTACACTACACTCCACAGTAGTTCACCTTCTTTTTTAAAGAATGTTTTGAACTGAATTCTAGCTCTATAAATAGTGATTTTAACCTTTGATAAACTCCAACTTAAAGTATTAGCTATCTCCTCATAGGAAAGTTCATTAAGTTCACAAAGTATTAGCACTGTTCTATATTCCTCTTTTAACTTATATAGTATTCTCATTACTTCCTCAGAATTTTCTTTGTTTTCTACAATAACCTCAGGATTACCGTCTACCGCAACTAAAGAACTAATTATATTTTCCTGCATGGGAACACTCTGGATTTTTATCTCTTTTCTATACCAGGATACATATACATTATGCGCTATACTGTAAAGCCAAGTTTTTATAGAAGATCTTCCCTCGTAAGCATTAAGTGATTTAAATGCCTTTAAAAACACCTCCTGACAAAGTTCTTCTGAGACATGACAATTAGTTGTTTGATAATATAAATATTTATAAATATCTAACCTATGTATTTTATAAATATCCTCCAGGTTCTTTACTTGCTTCATCATAAAATTACACTCCTATATCTCACACAAATATCCATATCGATGTCCATATAGCAAGCATTATCACTGCTGAAAGTCCAAGCTCTATAAGTATTTTAGCCTTTTTTATTGTTTTTTTATCTTCTTCAAATGCTGAAGTATCCACATCAATGCTATGCCTGGATTCGTTAAGTTCAATATTTCCCTGGTAATTATTTTTCCATTTAGAGCAAGACCTACACTCTTCAATATGCCTATCCATCCAAATTTTTGTTTCATCCTCAACCATTCCATCTATATAGGAAGGATATAAGTCTTTAAAGGTAGAACACAGGCTTTCATCTTTATTCATCTCTTAACCCTCCCTTATAGTTTTGTAGAGCATCAATCTCTCCAGTATTTACATCAACAAAATATATATGATGTTCTCTGCTCATATATGGCATAACAACCACCATCCATTTTAGCTTAGTATCACCGCTTGGCTGTAATTCTTCAATAAGTTTAACTCTTTTGGCGTATATATTGAAAGCTTTATATTTGTTATCTGCTAGTTGAAGTGCTTTATCTTTCGAAATCTTAAATTCTTTTTCACTGTAATTAGTTGTATCGCCATAGTTAAATTCTGTATAAGCGCTAAGTTTACCTTCATTACCCAGATAGATATTTATACCGCTGGTTACTCCATTGTCTTCATTAATGAATGAATAGTAGGAATATCCACTATATTTAGTATTAAGGGTATATTCAATTTTTGTATTGCTTGGAAATACTTTTTCATATATTTCTATGGCTTTATCCTTATATTTATCATATAAAATTTTATCGAATATAACCCTATTTTGATTATCTCGCTGAAAACTACGTATAGTACCATCATTAATATCTAACTTTAGAGAATTACCATTATCACATATTAAACTTAATGTATTATATTTATTAGAATAAGCTGTCAAATCATATAAGCCATCTCCATCCAACGCATAAGCTGGGACCTTTTCGTCAAGCATTTCATACCATTTACTTATACTTTCTTCAATCACTTTTTCATCGATTTTGATCTGCTTATAATCTTTTAAATCTAGTAATCCACCAGACCCAAACATATAATTAAGCTTTCCATTTTTAAACCAACTAACTTGTGGATTATTTAAATTCTCTAAGTTATTTGCTTTACCATTAGAAAATTTATTTTTAATTGACACTAAATAGGCATCTTCTTCCTCTTGAATATACATATCTGCTTTTTCAGATTCATAGGTGTATCCACATTGTTTTAAAAAGTAAATTGTTTTATCTTTAACTTCATCAAGTTTTAATGTGCCAGGCTCCTCAGAACTCTTTAAGTTACTATTATGAACTTGAGACACTTTCCCTGTAACCTCACTTACATTTATATTGTAATCACCTAAAACAATATAAAAATAATTATAAAAATCCATTGAAGTTCCTGAGTTTAATACAAGTTTACTTTTATTATCATCTAATGCAGTTCTAGCTACCTTTTCAGCCTCTTGCACAGTAGTTAACTTAATACTTTTATTGAATAACATAGATACCATAAAATTCTCATTGCTTCTTATAGGATTAATTCCACAAAAACTTAACCCAAATATGACAACCATCAGAATAAATATTGATGAACCTAACTTTAAGCCTTTCCATAAAGCCTTCTCATTTTTAACTTTTATGCGTTCCACTATGTGCCTTGAGCCTTCATACATTCCCAGTAATAATAAAAATATTGGAAGAGCATAAGCAGACTCAATTTTAAAGCATAATAAAATAATTACTTCTGGAATTGCCACAAGATAAAATATACGATACATTTTAGCACTTTGCTTCCAGTATACTTGAAAAAACAGAAAAATTATCAATGCCACAGCAATAATCAATAGACCTAGATATAAAAGACTCATTAATTCAAAGCTTTCTTTTGTTATATAAATTATTGCTGCGGTAAACGTATATATAATTGGTAGACTTACCATTGCTATATCAAAGCAGTGGAAAAAGCCCCTAAATTTATTTATTCCTATTGTAAGAATATCATAAACACCAACTACAAGAACATAGGCAAAGAATACATAATTTGAAAGCTGGGCTACAACATATTCTTTACCTCCATAATAACTTAGCAGAGGACTTATTTTAGTATGATGGGCAAATTCTATTGTAAACCCTATAAACATTAAACCCCTTATAACTACGCCTAGAAAAGGCATGTATTTTTCGTAAAGTTCTGACTTAAATAACAGGCAATAAAGGGCAAATATAGCTGTTAAGACAAGGCATATTCCTATTAACTTAATTGATGAATCACTTAGTATAACTGAGTTTTGAAAATGCCCCACTACCTTTTGTAAGAATGTCATATATATAAAATCTCCTTTAATTTATTTCTATAGAAAATATTTTTTTGAAGCTTCTTACATATAGACGCGAAAATTTTAAAAAAGTTACACTGTGGAAACATATTAATCCATAATAATTCCAGCCTATCATGGGAATCTTAACGAAGAGGTGATTAAAATGATTAAAAAGTTATTAGTTGTCTTATCTATTTTCGTTATACTCTTGCATTCAACATGCGTAAATGCTGAGGGTTTTAAAAATATTGAGATTTTTGACCCCAAACAAGATAAAGTTGTGAAAGTAGTCCAATCAAATCCACAGATTCAAGATATGATTACAAGTTGGATTACCAATTTAGAAGGATTATATAAAAATGACCCCGCTACTGACGATGGATATGTGGTGAGGATTCCTTTAGACCCAATTGTTAAAGTGAATTGTAAGTCATTAAATGCACTTGTGAGTGAAGTATATATCTTAATTCCTGAAAACGAACCACCTTGTTATCTAATTTTTGAAGATGAAAACAAATTATTGAGTTTACCATTTAATGGTGACCTAGATAAATTATCAAAAATCCTAGATTTCAAACTAAATAATAATTAGCACGGTTTCCCAATTCATATAGCGTCACAAGCTATTACTACTTATGACGTTTATTTATTTGATTTTACATAGAATTAGTAAATGCTATTGAATTTTAATATCATCAATCTTATAACCTTTCTTATAATCTTTTTCCTCAATATTAACAAGCTTTGTTTTTATTTCAATTATTTTTTCTTCTGGAAATACTGTCGTGCCATTTATTTTAAAGATCAGCACCTTAATTCTCCACGTAATTTCAATAGGATTATCAGTTATTTTAGTATCGTATTTTAAACTATTATCAATGTATTCTATTATCTGACTTGATAATATATTTGATTTTAACTGGTTCAAGAATTCGATATTATGTTTATCGGCAATCCATTCTTTTGTAAAAATATCATCTAAATATTTTATTTCAGTTGAACTAAGCTCCTCTGGAGATACACTATTTAGCATACTCAACAAAATTTTTATTTTATCAAACCCCATACCTGCTTCTAAATCATAGTAAATTTTTTTGTACTGATTTTTTTGCCATTGATAGTATATTTGTTCATCCCCCGACCCATATAGTCTATTATCAATTACTATTTCTGGTATCTTATCTCCTGTTATATCCTTGAAAATAAACCCACTATAAAACCCACTAAATATTATTTTATATTCTGAGCCATTCCACTTATAAAAATATATATCATTTTCATGTGTCATACTTCCCCAAGTTATTATTTCTGGTATATTATCATTGTTCACATCCGCAACTATCATGTTTAATTTCCAGAATGGGGTATAAGGAGCTATAAATCCATAGTTTTTTGTATTGGGTTTGAGGGTATATGTATTTCCATTATGTTGCACTATTTCAACCACATAGCCTTGATTTTTTTCATCTGCAAGGATTTTAATTTTGTCATTAATCTTATCTCCTGTAGTGTCCTTTTCAATTAGTTCTATAAGTTTGTAGCTTTCAGGAAGTGATGTCGCATAAGCTTGTATTGGATTGCTTGCTTTAATTATAAAAATTAGTAATAGTATTAATAACAACTTTAATTCTTTATACATTATGAATTCCCCTTCCAATCCTAATTATAAAATCAATCATTATTTATGCTTAGTTTATTATTATCATAATCTATTATTTAAAACCTTAAATAAAGCATTTAACATAAAAACGCAGTAAGATTTTATTTATCCTACTGGTTTAATTTAAATAATAAATTTAAGAAAACTCATCAATAATTAACAACCTAATATTCTTACAAAATTTACTCCATTCTTTAGGATATTCACTATTTCCTTCAAAAAAATAGTTTCCTTCGTTTGTAGCTATATGCACACTCCAACTTGTCCCCTCACAAAACTGATGTAAAGGTTCATAAGAGTTTTTCCATTTAAATACTTTATTTTTTTCTAATCCAGATATAAACACTATTAGTTTATCTTGCAAAAGTTTTATTTTTTTTCAACTGTCAATTCACACCCAAATTTCTTATATTTATAATTGGCTACCCTATTGCGTATATCTATAGCTACTTGATAGGATGCACAAGCATTGATGATTAAAATATTGGTGTTAATTCACCCCTTGAGTTGTAATAGTATTCGTCTCCATTCATTTATCTTAGTTTCTAATTTCACTGCATTAGCGGGGCTTGTAGATGGTAAATTGAATAGCCTTAAATCATCTTTATTTACATTGTTAACTACTAACTTTCTATAGAGAGCTTCTGCCTTTTTACCATTAAAATAAATGTTCCTTAAATTAGGATACTTATTAAATAGAGACTTAAAATCGTTTGATACTGGATCTTTAATGTTAGAATCACTACTATTTTCTCTATCACAACTTTTTAGTACATTCCAAATAGCAATCTTATTATTCACTAAAATTGCTTTCTTACTTTCATAGTCATCTGGTACATCTTCGCCTAATAAAGAGAATACTATCTTCCAAAATTGATTTCTCTCAAACGCATAGTATTCTTGCTGTATTAGTGATTCCGCTCCTGGCATAGTACCTAAAATTAATATTTCACAATTTCCATCTATTATTGGTTCAAATCCCTCTACCATACCTTTTACCCACTTTCATTCTTCTTTTACTCAAAATAAGTTATTACTTTATCTATTAAAACTCTAAACTCATGTTCATTATTAATATGTTTGCCTATATTTATAAAACAGACCTCCTTTAATTAGAAGTTTACAAATATTACGAAGCTGTTTGTTTTATCAAATCAATTTGTTCACTGTTGTTATTTCATTCCATTTTGACTTTTAAACTTTTCTTATTCTTATACTTATCTATGTTTCCATTTAACTTATCATCATTGTCCATTTGTATAATTAATCCACCAACTTTATTAAGGTTTTTACTCTATTTCCCTACTCCGCCACTTGTATTTCCTGACAACCATTCTATTGGTGAAAATAAAAGCCCCGCATTTAGCCTATTAGGGCTAAATGCAGGGCTTTTATCTTCATAATTTTTTCACCATTTAAAATTGTTGTTATCTGATGTAAATTCAAATTCCCATGGTCCTTTTAATATAGTATACATTTCTCTAAATTTTAACGTTATTGTGGTATCTTTAGGATTTACTTCTTCACCCATATAATACTCTATAACATTATTACTATTGGTATGCCACCCATTCAGTTCCGAATCTATATCAAGACGAACTTCACTTAGATTTTCCATTTTATTTATATCATAATTTGTATCGATATAAACTATCACTGATTTCCCATATCTTGATACCTTAGTTATATTTAAATTGTAACCATTAATATTAACCTTTTGATTTATAAGTTTTTCTCCTGTAGATGGTAATGGAATTGTTACATCATTATTTAATTTCACATTATATTTTAGTTTTACCTCAGAAATATTAATCGTATATTTCTTCAACCCATCTTCTGGCTTAAAATAGAACTCTGATAGCGGATTAAAGTTTATTTTATCATAATCGATTAAATATGATTTCCCTTTTTCATCCTTTACAGACATCATAGTATGAGTACCTTGTTCATCTTCTCTTTGATAAGACTCAACTTGCTTATCTTTCATTGGGTTTACAATTAAATTAAAGGCTATTTTATTATCATATTTAAATGGTGCTAATGTTATTTGTAATCCATTTTTCAAATAAGTAGGTCCTATTTTAATGAAATCAGTAATATTCTCCGCCTTTGACATACTTAAAGGAATTTCTCTTTTATCTGGTAGAAGAATTTTAAAATTCATACTATCCTTAGAGACGTTTGAAAAAGTATATTCTCCCATCCAACCTGAACCAAATCCTGTAGTACCACTACAGGAATACTTTTCATTTTTTTCATCAATTATTATCAGCTTGCCTATTGCGGATAAGCTACTTGCGTTATCCCCTTCTATTCTTATTGTTACAGTATCTTTATCTTTAATAGCTCCTTTTACAGTTACCTTACTGTTACTATATTCAAAAGTAATAGGATTAGTTAGTACAAAAATGCCATTTGCTTTATTATCTATTACCGTTCCAATTCCAGGTGCAAAATACAATTGCTTAATAATTTCTGCAAGAGATTTTTGATTAAATGGAATAAAGGCTGATAATATAATTATAAATGCTATGCCAGCTACAACTAATCTTTTCACTGTTTTATGTTTACTTTGGGATACCTTAATTTTTTTTATAACACTACTCTCCATCCTTTTTTTCTGTACTTCGTTCATCTCAATACTTTCCATTTCTATTCCATCAAGTAGCCTTAAACTCTCATCTTCGGAAAGATTATTAAAAATTTCAAAAATATCTTTCTCTTCACTATTCATTTATTTCTCTCCTTTCATTTGAATTTATTATTTTTTTTATTCTATTTCTCCCTCTCCATAGCCTATTATCTACTGCTTGTCTACTCATATTCATGCAAGCACAAATTTCATCAATCCTTTGTTCCCAAAAATAGCGTTTAAGAAAAATTTCTTTATCTACTTTATCAAATGATTTAATAACTTGTAAAATTTCCTCTTTCCTTTCTTTAATAATATAGTTACCTTCAATATCTTCATTGTCTTTAATTTGTACTTTTTCTAATGCTATTACTTTATTTTTTATATTTAATGTTTTTTTTATATTTAATGCTTTGTACTTACAAAGTATCAATATCCAAGTTTTAATACTGCCTCTAGTTTCATCGTATTTATCAATGTTGTTCCAAACATCTACAAAAACGTCATTTGTACATTCTTCAATATCTTCAATAGAAGCTACTTCAACTAAAATATTCTTAGCAACGCTGTAAACAGATCCTATGTACAAATCCATCAGCCTTTTTAAAGCTTCCTGATTTCTCTTCTTAATTAATTTAATTAGATTGTCTATTTGTAATTCCACGCTGAACCCCCTATATATAATTTTTATAATACACTCTCATATATTACTACAATAAAAATTATACAAATCTCCCAAGAATATAAAAAATTAATTTCTCTTAATAAACTTTGTAAAATTATTTTAGTGACTTATATAAACTTTAATTATATATGTTTCTATCTATTTTTATTCCCTTCGTTGAAGTATTTTCTTGGGTTTGGTCAGGGATATTGGCTGGTGTTTTGAGGGAAGGTAAAGGAGGAGTAACGATAGAAAAAGCTAATCGAGTGCGCCTCCGATTAGCTTTTGTAGCAGAACTTTATTTTAATTTTGTCAGGACTTTATTTTGGGAGTAGGTCTTTTTTTTAATGTGACACAAATATACATAGTCAAAAAAGCTATAAGTCCTCCACAAGTATCTACTAATACATCTCTAAAAGCAGGCCCTCTGCCTGGAACAAAAGCTTGATGAAACTCATCGGAGCATGCGTATAAAAACACAATTAATATGCTCCAAATAAAAGCTTTAGTATTTCTATTTTTGTTTGTATTTATAGCCCTATATGACAGAACATACAAAATAAAATATTCAGTAAAATGTGCTGCTTTTCTAACTATAAAATCGCTCAAGGTTCCAAATAAACTATTTAAGTTAAGTCCAAGCAAGTCAAATGCATATATAACAAATTTATTATTTTTACTAGATACCTCTCCCGCTTGACTAGAAAATATAAATATTAATACCATCCATCCTGCGACCAAAATCCAATTTATATATTTCTTTTTCATATTATAAACCCCTCAAGAATTCCAACATTTTTTTATTAATATTTTTTTATTAATATTTTAATTATGATTTAATTAAATATACTTGTCAATATTGCTTATTAAAAATATTTATTTTTCATATTGACAAATCGCACCTTGCAAGTTAGAATGATTATAAGTTATTTATAAAGACTATGATGAGAAGAGTAAATATAGAAAGTAGTTAAAGCGAGTGGACGATAGTGGAAGTTCCATACGAAGTCTATATTGAAGAACATCTCTGAGTTTCCAGCTGAAATCCTTGTGAGATTAGGTATGGACGGATCCTAACCGTTATATATAGGACAGTATCGAAATTTTGTTTCCGTACTGATTAAGAGTGAGCTTTTTTAGCTAATTTAGGTGGTACCACGGAAGTCTAACCTTTCGTCCTATAAACAAGGATGAAAGGTTTTTTGTTTTTTGTTTTTATTTTAAGAATATATAGCATGGCCATGCTAATCACTACAATAAGATTACAAAACTACTAGGAGGTTTTATTTATGATAACTTACAAAAAAGATCTTGCAATTCCAACAGGATACAAACCACTTCTCGGATTAAAAGATACAGAAATTGCAATTAAACAAGTAAAAGATTTTTTTGAAAATAGAATAGCAAAAGAGTTAACTCTTACAAGGGTGTCAGCTCCTCTTTTCGTAAAATCTGATACTGGAATAAATGATAACTTAAACGGTATTGAACGTGTTGTTTCCTTTGATATGAAAGCCTTATCTGATACAAATATTGAAATTGTTAATTCTTTAGCTAAATGGAAGCGTATGGCTCTATATAGATATGGCTTTGAGACAGGCGAAGGTCTATATACGGATATGAATGCTATAAGGCGTGATGAAGATTTAGATAACCTTCACTCTATATATGTGGACCAATGGGATTGGGAAAAGGTTATTCCAAAAAAAGAAAGAACAATAGACAAATTAAAAGAGATTGTAACTAGTCTTTATAAAGTTTTTAAAGATACTGAAGATCATGTCAATAAATTATATCCTAAAATAGAAAAAGTTTTACCTGAGGAGATCTTCTTTATAACGACGCAAGAACTTGAGGATTTGTACCCCTCTCTTACTCCAAAAGAAAGAGAAGATGCTATATGTAAAGAAAAAACTGCGGTATTTATAATGAAAATTGGTGGCATCCTAAATTCTGGAGAAAAGCACGATGGTCGAGCTCCTGACTACGATGATTGGTCACTTAACGGAGATATAGTTTTCTGGAATCCATTACTAGAAAAAGCCTTTGAACTTTCCTCTATGGGAATAAGAGTTGATGAAATAGCACTAAGAGAGCAACTTAAATTAGCAGGTTGTGAGGAGCGTTCCTCATTTAAATTCCATAAGCTACTACTAGAAGGGAAACTCCCTTATACTGTTGGCGGTGGCATAGGTCAATCTAGAATATGCATGTACTTTCTAAATAAGGCCCACATTGGAGAGGTTCAAGCTTCCATATGGACTGATGAAATGATAAATGATTGTATGAAAGAAAATATAGTCTTACTATAAGGTACATTTCAGTGAGAGTCTAATTCTCCTTCTGAAGTCGTTACTACTACAAATCAAAATGTGACAATTTAGCTAGCGATAAAAACTTAATATCAGATAAAAAGCAGATAGCTATAGAAAAACACTGTAAATAATTATTTACAGTGTTTTTCTATAGCTATCTGTATAACTGACATTCAAGTAATAACAAGTTTTTCATGCACCTAATAAACATAATTTATTACTTTTTAAATTTCACTGCTGTGCCATACACAATAACTTCTGCAGCTCCCTGCATTATAGCGCTAGTTGAATATCTTATATTAACAATACCATCTGCACCCATGCCTTCTGCTTGTTCAACCATACGTTTTGTCCCCATAGCCCTGGCTTCATCCATCATTTCCGTATAACTTTTAATTTCTCCTCCAACCAAGGTTTTAAACCCACTTAAAATATCTTTACCTATATTTTTTGACCATACAACTGAACCTTTAGAAATAGAAAGAGTCTCTATCTCTTTACCACTAATATAATCAGTATTTACTAATATCATTTTCATCGCCCCTTCTTATTTCCTTTATCCTATCAAACATGTTGTAGCCTAACACTCCTATAATTCCTATGAAAATAATTACTGCTACTGGTACTAAGAACGATGGTCCTCCCTCTTCTGCCATTGCATACGCAATACCTATAGCATAGGCTCCAGATATTACAACAAAAATTAGTGTTATAAAAATAGTTATAATAATTTTTTTCACTTTGATTCCATCACCCCAAAACTATTTATTATAAATATGAACCAAAATTACATGCAGTATAATATTGACACTATGTATAATTTATATTAATTATACCATTAAAACGCATCTATATTATAAAGCATAACACTAAATTTTTACCCAAGGAATTCAGGGGATTTTACATTGTCTGCTCTTATTGCTTTTTTCATTATAGTGAGATCTATAGTTTGATTGTTTTTATCAAAGCAGCATGGATATTTGGTACCACAATGATTACATTCTATGTATTCACTGAAGCTAGTCTGCTGCCTATTATCAAATAAAAATGGAAGATTTTCTAATTCCTCACCCTCTACATTCGTATCTATTGTGTCTATTTTATATGTATACAGATAAGTTGCTTCATGTTTCATCTCGAAGTTTTTGTTATTACATTTTGGGCACACTATTAATTCATTTATATTCAATTTAAATCTTCCTTTCTATTTTAGTATACTTATAGTATTTGTTTATTTTTCATAGCTATTCTTCTTATTAGGCTTATAGTTTTATAGTATTTTTATACATTAAATGATAAACTAGTTATAATAAATATATATTTTTTAATAAATAAAATTTTATTTTATATTTAATTTTTTTATATAGATTATATTGTATTTTT
>JBLHPD010000106.1:0-16297 GCA_047624165.1 Clostridium sp.
CTGCAACCACTATAAGTACCACCAGTGTAACAATTATACCAGATTGTTTTTTATTCATAATATTTCCCCCCATCTACCTTTCTTAGAAATTATATGCTAATTATTCATAGGATATACATTAACTTTATTTTCAGGCAAATTAAATAAATTAATTACCGCCTGTCTTATCCTAAGTTCAGTAACTCTTTCTGTTGATCCTTCCGCCACTACGCATACGCCTGTAATGATAGGCTTGTATTTTTTTACAATTAGCGGTTCATTTTCATTACCATTATTGGACATAACAACAGTTCTCCCGTTATTTTCTTGAGTGATATTTCTATTCCCCCCTGAAGTGTCATTTTCTTCTGTAATACTTTTAGAATCATTAATATTTACAGCAGGAACACTTTCTTCTCCACTCTCAAAATAAATCATCAATTGTACCTTTCCAACTCCTTGAATTCCTTCAAGTGTTAATTTAAGCTTGTTTTCTAATTGTGACTCATAATCAGTTAATACGATTGAATTACCTTCCGTAGAAATTTTATCCTTTTGTGCATCGGTAGCGACAGTAGAAGCTGTCTTTGGAGTCTTAAAAAAACTGCTTGCTAAAACAATTACAACTGACACTAAAATCATTAATACCAAGTTCACTAATAGTTTGTCAGATTTTTTACTGTTACTGTTTTTGTTAGTGTCATCATGCGTATTCAATTTTGTTTTAATATACTCAGTAAATTTACTAAGTAAATTATCATTGTTCATAAAAATTCCCCCTCATTTCTTATTTTTAATCTTAGGCACATTCAGATAAATAATAGTTAATATACCAATTTATATTCATATGTTTTATGAATTTAATTTATAAACCGTAATAATACCACCTGATATTTTGAATTTACTACTTAAAAGTCTCTTTATTTTATCCCCTTCTTCACCCTTTATAATGCTTCTTGTAGATGCATTCACACTCTTTGTATCTATTACTATATTCTTAATGTTTCTAACATCCTTATCTACAATCCCAATTTCAACTTTATTAATATTGAATACTTGCTTTTCACCATCATAAACAATCTCTATATCAGCATTGTACTGATTTTCTGGATATACCTCTTCTAAATTTGTAATGCATTCACTCTCTAAATTATTCTTAAAATTTTTCTTTGTATTTATTATGTTAATTTCTTGATATTTTTTAACGTCTGTTTCTGCAGTACTGCTATCCATATAACTTACCGCTTTATTGGAATATGAATATAAGTCAAAGTTCTTATCAAAAATCTTAATTATAGGGTTTATAATTACCACAATTAACATCAGACCTAATACAAATTTAGCATATTTTTTCATATTATTATCCGGTAAAATCATCTCTACTGCAGTAATAAAAAATATAGCAATAGTAATGCTGGTTATCCAGACTTTTAATCCTTCTATCAAATTATAACCACCCCCTTTAAAATAAGATTACAACTAATAAATGCTAGATTTTCTAACCCATTATTATGCCTTTTCCAGTGGAAGCTATTATTGCAACCATTATGAAAAACATTACACTTACTGATATTACACAAGACATTAAAAGAATAATAGAATCTCCTACTGAATTTATACAGTCTACTGTTCGATTATCACTTACTGGTTCAATTAGTGCAGCTGCCACTTTATATAAGAAAGCCATAATTAGCAGTTTTATAATAGGGAATAAAACTATTATTATAAGAATAACTAGGCCTAACCCACTTATTGCATTTTTTAAAAGAAGCGAGTATCCGGCTACAGTAGAAATTGCATCAGATAGACATTTTCCAACTACAGGTACAAAAGTATCTACTGCAAATTTTGCTGTCTTAATAGTAACTTGATCTATAGTTTTTGATGCTATGCTTCTTAGTGTAATTACCGCAATAAACACTGTCATCACTATTCCCTGAACCCAAATAGCGATTTGCTTTAAAAGTTTTGTCAAATTATCTATCTTATAGTCACTAGATATGTTTTTAACAAATTGTAGTACGAAACTCATAAATATTATAGGAATAAGAATGTCCACATAAATTCTAGAACTTACAGTAGCGAAACCCATTATTACAGGGTCGAGTAAAGCTGCCTGCGTAAATCCTCCCACACTAGCTAGCAGCATCATTAGAACTGGCATAAGTGCTGCCATAAAATCTGACATAGCTAGAATGGTATTTTTAGCTAGCTCCACTCCTATATAGAAACTTTTAGTTATCAGCACGATCATTACACCATAACAAGCAAAATAAGCGATATTCGATAAACTCTCATTATTAAAGGCACTTTGAAGATTATTAAGCAGTGCACAAACAATAGCAATAATCATAAGGCTGCCAATTATCTGCATGGATGCAAAGACTTCTTTAAATGTGAATTTAATTATATAATTAGAGATATTTTTAAAACTAAAACCATTTTCACCTGTTTTCATAAATTGCTCAACAAAAGTTCGTGGATCCATATCGTTAAATATTTCATATTTTGTTTTTACATTACTAATATAGTCATACAAATTACTTATTTCCTTTTCTTCCTTTTCTCCTATTGTTCCTGTTCCTGTTCCTGTTGCTATTGTTCCTATTTGCGATGCTTGTACACTAATGGGTAAACATATTAAAAACAGTAAAATTATTAATATTTTTTTCATATTATACCTCTACATTTAAATTAGTAATATTTTTTTGTGTTATGACTCTACATTATTTTCAAAATGGACTGCATTACTGCCATTAAGATAGGTATTGCCAAAACTAATATCAATATTTTCCCAGCAAATTCCACCTTAGCTGCAATGCTATTCTCGCCAGCATCACGACAAATCTCACTACAAAAGGAAGCTAAATATGCAATTCCAAGTATTTTGAACACTGTATTTAAATACACAACATCAATATTGGCCTTATTGGCTAGGGTTTGTAAAAAACCCATTATTATCGTAAGTTTGTTTACCATAAATAAAAAAATCAATATTCCTGCCGTAATACTAACCTGAATGGCTATATCATCCCTTCTGCCCTTAAATATAAGCACAATAAATAATGCCATGAAAGCAAAGGCAACAACTTTAATTATTTCCATAATGTCCCCCTTGTTTGTCTCTGTAAATGCCTCGACACAACAATTCTAAATTATTATCCTACTTGTCCTAAAACTGAAATAACGTTTTTACAGAACTAAATAGTTTGCTTACTAGATCAATCACCATTATTAGCATTAATATTACTCCGGCTAAGTTTGCAACTACTGCAATATCATCCTTGCCCCCACTTTTTAAAACCTTGTCAATAATAATAATTAGAATACCTGTCGCCCCTATTTTAAACAGCAAACTTACATCTAACACTTAAAAACCCCCCCTATATTAATGCTATTACCAAAAATGCTCCAAAAGTGAAACCTAAATATCTATACATTTTTATATTTTTATTCATAAATTCTTCTGATATTTTAATTTGTTTTTTCAAATTTGCTATTATAAGTATAAATATACTGTTTTGGCCTTCAATATCAGATTCTCCTAGAGTTTTAGACAAATCCAAAATAACATTTATATCATCTGAATTTAGCGATAGTTTACTCTTCATCGAATTCATCGCACTATTCATCGCTTCATATACATTCTCATATTCATTGTCAGATAATAATTCACTGGTCTTATTAAAAAGTTCCTTTACAGGATCTTTACTTTTACTAGCTATACTTTTAAAAGCATCAGGCAACAAAGCATGTACATACGTTATTTCATTTTGAAGTTGATAAACCGCTCTTTGAACTTCATTAAGTTGAAAAACTCTATCTTTTAACCTTTCACTGTATATAAATCCAGCCATAGTTGAAGCTCCTAAAATTACGATACATGCAATTATTTTAATCATCCTATGTCCTCCACAAATCTATGCCTTTAGTAAAATCATAAATACGTTCTATTGTTCCAATTCCTTTTTTATTACTAAGGACTATTCCCCGCTTAAACACGTAATTTTCCATAATATCTTTAAAAACTAGTCTTTTATACAGATCTTCAATTCCAAACCCATGAATAGTTGTAATTAAACTAATTCCAGAGTTTAATGCCATTAAAATACTTTCCATATCCTTTTGCGTTCCAATTTCATCACAAACTATAACATCAGGTGACATGCTTCTAATCGCCATCATAATCCCTTGGCTCTTAGGACAATTATCTAGTACATCCGTCCGTACCCCCACGTCCATTTGAGGTATCCCTTTAAAAGAACCGGCTATTTCTGACCTCTCGTCAATTATAGAAACATTTTTGCCATGAAAATTTTTATCTATATCCCCCTGGGATATAAGCCTCGAAATATCTCTAAGTAAAGTTGTTTTACCACATTTAGGTGGTGATATAATAATTGTATTGTAAACCGAATTATCATAAGTAATATAAGGCATTACTTTGTCTGCTGAGCCAATAATTTCTTTACATGCTCTTATATTTATAGATGAAATATCTTTAATAGTTTTTATATTATTGTTTTCAATAACACAAATTCCACATAATCCAACTCTATGCCCACCTTTTATTGTTATATATCCTTGCCTAATTTCATCTTCAAAGGCATATATTGAGTAATTGCTTATTCTTTGCATTATGTATTTTATATCCTCAGGCGTCGCAATATAATTCCAAATTTCTTCTTTACTACCAATGTGAATAAACAGAGGCTTGTTTACTTTTATTCTAATTTCTTCAAGTTGATGTATTTTATCAACTTGTTCTAATTTACTTCTAATAGTTTTAGGTAATATTTCAAATAATTCTTTTGTAGCTAACATTTTTCTCACCCTCTCATATATAATTTTTATTATGAAATCCCGTAAAATATTCCATATAAATTAAAAAATTACTAACTTGATTCAAATTCATTTTACTTATTATATGGGTTTATTCTAAAAAAAGAACAAAAAAAAAGAACCAAATAGGTTCTTTTTAATTATAAAATTTATACTCTTAACATGTAGTCACCATTTCTAGTATCTATTCTTATAGTTTCACCTTCATTAACGAACATTGGAACTTGGATTATTGCTCCTGTTTCTACAGTAGCTGGTTTTGTTACACTTGAAGAGGTATTGCCTTTAACACCCGGTTCAGTTGCTGTTATAAGTAATTCTACAAAGTTCGGAGCTTCTACTGAGAAAGCCTCATTCTTATAAAATTTAATTACAGCAAACATGTTTTCTTTTATGTATTTTATAGCATCTTCAACTTTTTCGTAGTTAAGTGGTATTTGTTCATATGTTTCTTGATCCATGAAGTAGTATAGTCCGTCAGCTGAATATAAATACTGCATTTCTTTTCTTTCTATAACCGCTTCCTGCAATTTTGTTGTTGGGTTAAATGTTTTTTCTGTAACCCCTTGATTAATAACGTTTCTTAATTTAGTTCTAACAAAAGCAGCGCCCTTGCCAGGTTTAACATGCAAAAAATCTATAACTGTGTAAACTTGTCCACCTTCATCAAATGTAGTTCCTTTTCTTATATCACCTGCTGATATCATTAAGTATCCCTCCAAAATTCATTAATAATTCAATTAACCCATTTATATTATAACCTTATTAGGTAAATCAATACAATTTATTCGTAAATCAATACGATTTATCGTAAATAAATACCGATTTATTCTTAAATCAATACCAACTTCTATAATTGTACATATCTACCTAATCATATATTTAGAATTAATTTACAATTCTCATAATGTTAAAATTAGTTCTTCTATATTGTTCATATCATAAACATTACAGTAGGACAATGTTATTTTATCAAAACTTAATGACATTTGCAAATATAATCTTTCATTATTTAAATAATCTTTTATTTTTATTTAAATATTCCTCTAAAATCTAAATATCTTCACGCTCCCAACTACTTATTCTTTTTGAAATCTATGCTTATATTCGCAATTTTCGCATCTTTATTTATACAAATACTAATTATCCCTAAAAAATTTCTGCTCTCATTCAAATAATTTAAGGAGCTATATAATAATTCTATATTTCCTATATAATTCACTTCAACATTACATTTTTCGTTTTCCATCATATTAATAGCTTTAACCTCAAAATCTTTATTTTTACTTAAACATTCCAATATATCACCGTATCCATATTTCTCTAAATCGTTAATATCATCTCGCGAGGTAATATTTTTTTTCTTCATATTGTTAATCATATTCTGATTTTTAATCTGGACAAAATTGTTTCTCATAACTATAGATTTATAAGATAGAATTACCATTAAAAATACTAATATAATTAACATCCATTTAAATCTCGTATTTTTATACATTTCTATACCTTTAATATAACTTTAAAGTTAAAATTCCCTTCATTTTTAATATTTGGTATTAATTTGTTTATAGAATAATGCTCTTCTATACGTTTTATCACATTAATATATTCTTCATAATTTTCAACTTCAATGTCTATTTCCAATTTTTCTTCAGTTATAGTGATATTCTTGTAACTCAAATTATTATCTTCAAAAAAATCACTAAATTCCTTATATTTTTCAATAATAATTATATCTTTTTTAACTATTTCTGCAATTTTAATAGTTTTAACAGCACTAATAATATTTTCACTACTATTCTTTATATTTGTACTTTTTATTTTATTTGAAACATTTAATATAAAACTCAACAAAAAAATGTTTACTATTGAAACTGCAATAATACAGTTTTTTATTTTTTTATTTCTTAATAGAATTTTTTTATCTAAATACCAATTGGGAATGAATGTTTTTTTTCTCATAATATTTATCCCTTTACTATTATATATTTTAGCAACTCTTCTCTTTTTAAATCTTCTAATATTTGGTGAGATAATGTTAAGTATTCAAATTCGTCAATATTTAGTCCTTCAATATTTGAATAATATATTTTTTCGCATAGTTTTGCATACCCATTATACTTTTCTAAAAATTCATTCATTATATATGAAAATTCAGATAGTAATAATTCATTAACATTTATAATATTATTGGCCACAATTTCATTATTATGGCATATTAAAAAATATAAATTACAATTGTAATAAAAAATTAATATATAATTTTTTTCATCAATTTTGCTTGCATAATAATTTTTAAAGCAAAACTGAATTAAATTTACTTTTTTTAAATTAATATTATTATCAATGCTATTCTCTAAAATATCTAAATTATTTCCCTTTAGGCAAAAAACTAATATTTCCATATTGGTTTTATCTTCTTTAATCAGCTTGTAGGTAAATGCAATATGATCTATATCTTTATAATAATATCTTAATTCATTTTTAATCATGTCATTAATTAGATATTTTTTGACCAGTGGCAATGTTACAAGTTTAATATATATTGTTTCACCTTCAACAAGAACATATAAGTTTTTGTTTTTTATATCGATTTTGAAATCTTTTATATTCTCAATATCTTTGTAATATGCATTTCCTTCAGCAATATTAAGTGCTCTATTCAATATTCTGTTTTTAGAGAATTCCATACCTGAAATTCTTCGATCTGAAACTTCTAGAAACATATTTGTTCTAAATTTCATTTTTCACCTCCCTAATTTACAATAATCAGACCTTATAAATATATTTAGTTCTTATAAATGTCATCTTAATATTTCCCTCAATAACCTCTAATTTAAAATAATCATTTCTAGTTGTTCTATGTTGGTCATAGGTTGTAAAACTAAATTCTTCCTTATCATCAGAGTAAGTCACATTAGATGTTTCATAATTTACTATGTCTCCTGTTGATTTTTTAAAAAACTCAGTTACTCCATCTTCTGCTATTTCTGTTTTATGATCATCAATATATGTAGAAAATAAAGTCAATAAATATTCCTTCTGTTTTTGATAATTATCTTCTTTTAATATATTTCTTTTACTACTTGTTGAATATTTCACTTCCGACACTTGAATATCAAAAACATGCATCATAATAATTAGGCAAATAATCCCTACTAAAGTCGTATAAATTAATATAAATCCCTTTTTAGTTTGCATTTTCTATCGCCAAATACCTTTCAATACTCTGACCATTTTTCCAACTTATTTTAATATAAAGACTTTTCCCTGATTTTATAGCCACAAAGTCTTTCACATTATCTACAATTAAACCCTTACTTGAACTATTCTTAGGTGGCTTATAAATTGTGCCATACAAAACATATAGATTACTATTAATACATTTTATATGTTTTAGGGCACTTCCATCAATATTATTTATCGTGATAACATTCCCCTCAGTATTTACATCTCGGGCCATATAATTCACTTCCTTTTGTATTATCTCTGTGGCTTCACTTAAATAATTAAACCCATTGTTTTGTACTACACTATTTTTATAGCTTTTCACATAAGAGATAAGCATACTATCTACTACCCCCAGCATTAGAAATACCAAGGCCATAGCAATTACTATTTCTATAAGTGTAAATCCCTTTTTAATCATTTATGGTCACCTTTATAAAAATTACACTGTAATTCTACGCTATCGTTTGTTTCCCCAGAATGTAATGTAAGATTTAACATATAAACCTTGAGGTCTGGTTCTGAAATAATCAACTTAATATACTGATTTGCTACAGGCTCCTGATCTGAAAACACATCCATTTCTTTTGTTTTAATTTTATCAAAAGTCATATTTTCAGTGTTTACAAAAACCTTATTACTTACTTTTAGTTGTTCTAATTCTTTATAAGTCATTGAATATATAATATTGTTTTTTATAGCTTCCATTATTAACACATTATTATTTATAGCTTTAATATTTTTTTTCATATTTAGAGAAGCTACATCAAAGGACATCATACAAATGAAAATGATGGAGAATACCCCTAGGCTACATAATACCTCCACTAATGTAAATCCCTTTTTACTTATAGATTTTAACATATGCTGTACCTACTCTCATTGTAATTTTATGTTCTATTGAATTATTATCCTTTAAAATTATTGTACATGAATCATTACTATAGCCTATATTGTCAGTTACAATGTCATTATTACTTCTCCTACCTGTAACATCATATAATGTTATTTTTTCAGAAAATATTAATTTATTTACCATATTACCTTCTTTAATTAGCCTCATTTGATTTCCTATAATATCAAAAGTTATAGTTGCATCACAATGATTTTCTCTACTATACATTTTGGAATTATTAATAAAACTTACTACAGCATTACAATAATAATCTAGCTCTATTTTATTTTTTAATGTTTTAAAATATCTAAAAGAAAAAACACTACATCCGCCAATTATACTCATAATAGATATAACTATTACCATCTCAATTAATGTAAATCCTTTACGCATAAAACCACCTATCTTTCTAAAATGTCATTAATATTTGCCTGCTAAGTCCATAACACTCAGCATTGGAAGCATAACCGCAAGTATTATTGTTCCAATCATAATTCCTAAAAATATTATTAAAATTGGCTCTAGTAGTACTGTCGCCCTCTCTACATTTTCCTCGGCATCTTCATAGAATATATCTGCAGCAGTTAAAAACATTCCATCCAAATTACCTGCTTCTTCACCTATTTTTATCATAGACAAAAAAAATTGTGGGAATAAGTTCATTGCATTTAATGAACTTGATAAATCTTCTCCTTTTTTTATATCATTAAAAACTATTTTAAGCTTTAGCTTAAAATATCTATTGGAAATAACATCATGAATTATTTCAAAAGCTTTTAGCAGGCCAACTCCACTACTTAATAATATATTTAATCCACTACAAAACCTTGTGTAAATAAAACGTTTATACACCGGGCCGAATATTGGGCATATAAACTTAAATTTATCAAAGATAATCTTACAGCTTTCAGTTTTAAGACCTATCACAAAAATAAAAACTAAAATTAAATTAACCATTAAAATCCATAATAAATTGCTACATACAAAGTTACTAGTTCCTAGAACTAGTCTGGTTATTAGTGGAATCTCGGCGTCAAGAGAATTTAAATTTGTAATAAATACAGGGATTACCTTTATAAACAAAAACAATGATACTATCATTATTGTTATAAACACTGTCAATGGGTAAATCATTGAATTAGTGAACTTTTTTAAAAGCTTATGTTCTTTTTCATAATACTTAGACAATTCTTCAAGGATTATATCAAGCTTTCCACTCTCCTCACCCAAATAAATCATATTTATCATAAACTCAGGGTATACATTTATAGTTTTTTTCATACTTACAAACAGAGAATTAACCTTTTGCACATTTTCTCTAATACTAATAAGACTCTTTTTTATGGATTTATGCAACATTTGCTCGTAAAGCAAATTAAGAATATCGCATATTGGTATACCTGCTCTAATACATATTGAGAATTGTTTGCAAAATATAGAAATGGTTTTCAAATTAGGTTTACTAGAAATTTCAGTTATTTTTTTTATTCTCCTACTTTTAATTAAAAATATTTCTCTTTCACGTAAGTATAATGCCAATTCACAAGTACTATCACTTTCAGCACTACCCTTTATTACTCTTCCATTTGATGTTTTAGCCATGTATTTATATCTCATGTTACATTTCACCTGCCATTATTTGAAATTATAGCTATAAGTAGCATTTACAAATTCTTCTATCGAAGTTATACCATTGAGCACAGAATCCTTACAGCTCTCCATAAAAGAACCTGATTTTTTTTCATTGCAATATCTCCAAAGCTCATCACTTATTCCACTCCTTGCTATAATCGATTTATGATTACTATCTAACTTTAATAATTCATATATCACTGTTCTCCCTTTATATCCAGTTTCATTGCACTTATTACATCCTAAAGCACTATATGTTTTTTCTCCCCTCTTAAATCCTAAATGCTCAAATTCATCTTGAACAATCTCATGTTCAATTTTGCAGTGCGGGCATAATTTTCTTACTAACCTCTGGGCTAACACTACAACTAGCGAATCCGCAACTAAATATGATGGAATACCCATGTCTATTAGCCTAGAGATTGAAGCTGTAGCACCATTTGTGTGAAGCGTAGATAAAACTAAGTGTCCAGTTAACGATGCCCTCACCGCTATTCGTGCCGTTTCTTCATCCCGAATTTCGCCGATCATAATTATATCGGGATCTTGGCGTAATATGCTCCTAAGGCCTGTTGAGAACGTAAGTCCAGCTTTATTATTTACATTTACTTGATTAATTCTAGGCATATTATATTCTATTGGATCTTCGATAGTAATAATATTTTTACTTTTACTATTAACTTCATTTAGTAGTGCATATAATGTTGTTGATTTTCCACTTCCTGTAGGTCCTGCAACTACTATCATTCCATGAGAAAGTTTCAATATATTCCTTAAAATCATAACTTTATCTACGCTAAAGCCCAACGAGTCTAAATTGATGAATCTCTCTTGTTTATATAAAACTCTTATAACTATTTTCTCCCCATACATTGTTGGCAGTGAAGATACCCTGAAATCGTAATCTATTCCGTCTATATTTTCAGTTATCTTACCATCTAGAGGAATGAGCTTTGTGGCTATATCCATATTTGCCATAATCTTTATCCTTGTGCATAAGGATTTATATACACTACTCGGAACTTGGTTTATTTCATTTAGGATTCCATCCACTCTCATGCGAATTATAGCAAAACTCTTAAAAGGCTCCAGGTGAATATCACTAGCTTCTGCGTTCACAGCCTGTTTTAGTAAGGAATTTGTTATTCTTATAACTGGTGCATTTTCAGTTGAAAATTCTGAATGTGGCTCTTCAGTTTTTTCTTTTTCTCCTAACATATATTCTTTTTTCATTTCTTCAACTGCCACATCCACAATTTGTTTTCCATAGCAGTTTTCGATTGCCTCAGAAATCTGACTAGTTAAGGCAAAGAATATTTTAATTTTTTTATTTGTTATAAACTTTAACTCATCAATGACTTTTATATCAAAGGGATTTGAAAAAGCCACATGTACTTCATTATTATTATCGAAAAAAGGTATCAAACCATACCTATTAGCTACCTCTTTCGATATTAGATTAAATGTTTGATTTTCTTTATTTCTAGATTCTAAATCAATATAGGGTATGCTAAAATCATTCTCTACTATTGAAATAAGTTCATTTAAATCCACTTTTATTTCGTTCATAATTATTTGTTCTTGACTACAATTTCTCTTAAGCGAAACTTCCTTTACATCTTTATAACAGTCTGTAGTAATTAATTCTTTATCTAGTAATAGGTTAAGTAACTTTTTTTTCATAGTATTTTACCTTTCTAAAATATGAAATCCTCACAATAAGATATCTTATTATAAGGATTGTCCTTTTTAGTTATTATATTCAATTTTTTAACAAACAAATTCCGTCAAAAAAAAACAACTGTCTCATTGATAAATAGACAGTTGAGTAAATCTTAATTTAGAAAAAAGCTTCCTTCAAAGGTTATTTCCGCAGGACCTGTCATTAAAACCTCTTCCTTAACAATCTCTATATTAAGCAATCCACCTGGAACCTGTACCATAGCTTTTGCCTCTATATACCCTAACCTATTGGCTGCTACCACTGACGCACAACTACCAGTACCACATGCCAGGGTTGGCCCTGCTCCTCTTTCCCATGTTTTAACCCTTATCATATTTTTGCTTACCACTTCACAAAAATTTACATTTGTTTTTTTAGGAAATAGCTGGTGCCTTTCAATAAATTCCCCTTCTTCAACGCAGTAATCACAATGTTTCCCAAAAATAATAGTATGCGGCACTCCCATAAGCATTGAAGTAATATAGTACTCTTTATTATTAATTTCTACCTTCTTATTAATTATTTCTTCCTCATCTAAAGCTGGAATGCTACTGGTCTCAAATTTATATTTCCCCATATTTATAGTTACACTTTCAGCTTTTCCATCTTTAATAAATATATTTGCTAGCTTTACACCATCACCAGTTTCAATTTTTATATATGCCCCTTGCACATATTTTTTCTCCCAAATATATTTAGCAAAACACCTTATGCCGTTACCACACATAGAAGCATAAGAACCATCAGCATTAATAATTATCATCTGAATATCCGCTATATTACTTTTTCTAACTACTAAAATCCCATCTGCACCAATTCCAAAATGTCTATCACAGAGTTTTTTAGCTAGCACCTCTAAATTGTCATATTTGCACTCAAAGTCTTCAATAATAATAAAATCATTTCCTGTTCCCTGCATTTTTGTAAAATCTATAATCTCCATATAACACATCCTCCTCCTTGCTATCAACCTGCTATACTTTTCAATGATTTTCTTTAATGGTATACTATTAATTATAGTATATTATATAATTCATTATTTAAAAAGCATAAATAATAAATTATATAGTTTATCTACAAAGTTAACCACAAAGTGAAAGGATGATATATATGGCATTAGATGGGATTTATTTATCTAGCCTCATTGAGGAAATAAAAGATATAATCATAGATTGTAGAGTTGATAAAGTAACCCAACCAGAAAAAGATGAAATCATATTAAGTTTTAAAAAAAATAGAAAAGTCCATAAATTATTAATAAGTTCAAGTTCTAATTATCCTAGGATTCATTTTACAGACTTTAATAAAAACAACCCAATACAGGCTCCTATATTTTGTATGGTTTTAAGAAAATATTTAAGTACCGCCACAGTCTTAGATGTAAGACAACTTAATTCTGACAGATTACTAATAATAGACTTTAAATCCAGTGATGAATTAGGTTTTGATAGTATATACTCTTTAATAATTGAAATAATGGGTAGACATAGTAATATTAGCTTAGTTCGCTCCCGAGATAATTTAATTATGGATAGCATTAAGCATGTTGGATCAGAAGTAAACAGTTATCGTGTTTTATATACTGGTGTTGAATATATATACCCTCCAGTTTCTACAAAACTTGATGCGTTTAATTTTGAGTATGACGAATTCTATAATTATCTAACCACTAAAGACATACAATTCACTGAAAAATTTTTTACAGGTACTTTTACAGGAGTAAGCTCTAACTTATCTGCAGAACTTATGTATAGGTATTGTGCTGAAAATAATGATTTTGATTTAGAACATGCATCGACCATTTATGATTTTACCATAAACTTATTTAAGAAATTGCATAAGAATACTTTTTTAGCTTCCTATGCTATGAATGGTAAACTAAAAGATTTTCATTGCGTGCAGCTTACCTCTTTAAAAGATTGTGACTATGAAAAATATGATTCTCCATCCAGATTAATAGAGGATTTTTATTTTCAAAAGGATAAACATGATAGATTAAATTCTAAAAGCTCAAACCTTCAAAAAATAGTTAATAACAATATTAATCGTTGTGATAAAAAAATTAGAATACTTAACGCAACTTTAAATGACTGCACAACTAAAGGTACTTATAAGTTACGTGGTGAACTCCTAACTGCAAACATATACTCCCTTAAAAAGGGTGATAAAGTTGCAAGACTTGTGAATTATTATAGCGAAAATAGTGATCTCATGGAGATTAAACTTGATGAAAATAAAACCCCCTCACAAAATGTTCAATACTATTACAAAAAATATAATAAATTTAAGATAGCAGAAGAAATGGCCACAATTCAAATGAATCTGACCCAGGACGAATTAAAATATCTTCATTCTGTACTCACTAACATATTAAATGTAGACAACTATAATGGAATTGAAGATATTAAAAATGAATTAATAGAAACTGAGTATATTACATTTAAAAAGCACGGTAAAACTAAAAAAGTAAAACCAACCAAGCCTATGCACTTTATTTCAAGTGACGGCATTGATATTTATGTTGGTAGAAATAACATCCAGAATGATCTTTTAACACTAAAACTTGCCAATAAAAACGATATATGGCTACACACAAAGGATATACCTGGTTCCCATGTTATTATTAAAAATTTTGGTGATATGCCTGAGAGCACGCTACTCGAGGCTGGAAACTTATCAGCTTTTTATAGCAAATCTCAGAATTCCTCTACTGTACCTGTTGATTATACGCAGGTTAGAAATGTAAAGAAACCATCAGGGGCAAAACCAGGCATGGTTATTTATACTACAAATAAAACTATGTATATAACGCCTGTTGAAAGTACCTTAGAAAAAGTCGAATGAAAAATCGGAGTGCATCCATATGAAATTCCTCCTACATGACATGAAATAAGAGTTTGAAACGTGAAATTCCATTAACAAATTCTAATCTTTTACGAATATAAAATTCTCTAACGCTCACACTCGACGTCCTGTCTCGGGTTCACTAACCTGGTCCTCTGGGTCGTTCTCTGGGGGACATAACAATTATTAATTGTTATGCAACCTGTCAGGTTCACGAGAATTTTATATTCGAAAAAGAAGAATTTCTAAATGAAATTTCAATGTTTCTGCTCTTCTTATTTCATGTCACTTCCGGAGAAACTTCATACTGCTATGTATCTACGATGAACTGCTATGTATCTACGATGAATGGATAAGAAAAAAAGATATACTATATAAAATGTCTATAATCATGTAAAAAATGGATTTAAAATTTCAATACTTGTTTATCATCATTCTTAAGAAAAAGAAAAAAGGCATTGCTACCTTTTGGGTTGTTAAACAATATTATTATTAAACATTTTTTGTATTATCATTTTCCACTTTTTCTTTTAATTTGCTATATCTATGCTGTTCTACTCCCCATCTCACTAGAGAAATTATTAAGCTACAGAAAACAACAGTAACAACCAATAATAGAATATCTTCACGCCAATGTTCACGCCAATACATGATACTATTATCATCTTTTGGGGTAATAATAAATTCTATTATTCCATAAACGGCAGTATACATAGCACCATTTTTAATGGTATAAATTAAAATGCCTTTTTCTTTCGTTTTTTTCCAAGATTTAATGAAACTTTCATCATCAGAATAAAATATCCTTGATACTTTACTTGGCTTTATCTTATTTGCTTCAACGAGAGACATGAAAGTTAGACTTATAACTATATAAGTAATGCCCAATATAATCCATATATTCAAAACAATACCCCCCTTAAAAGTTAATAAACTAATGTTACGTCCGAAATTACCAGTGTGACGTACTTTATGAACATTGTTCATCATTGTAATAAAATCTTGAACGTTTCATCAGTAATATCAATATCATTCTTATCATAAAATTTGATGTCCTCAGTTGCAGGATATGCATTTTGTGTTTCATTTGGAACTGTGCAATAGGCTATAAAATATTCCTGCTGTGGGATACTAATTTTATATTCCTTGTTTTC
>JBLHPD010000107.1:0-16004 GCA_047624165.1 Clostridium sp.
AATGAAAAGGAAGATTTTTTACTGTATTTGTTAAAATAAATAAGGAAAAGAGGCTGTCTCTTCAAATGATTTTTTAATCATTTTGAGACAGCCCCTTTTTTTATTAAGCCATAATATTTATGGACTTAGTGGAATCATAGTTGACAGTGGATTTTTAGTTTTCATGAATAAAGGCTTTAATCCTATAATAACTATTTTCGTCACAAATTACCACGAATATATCATTATCTTTAAACATAGTGTGTGGCCCAGGAGAAAGTATCAATTTTTCATTTCGTCGTATACCAATTATAGTAGCTCCTGTGTTTTGCCAAAATTGAGTTTCAGATATAGATTTATTAATGATGCTCATTTCAGAGTGTATCTCAAACTCAAAGGGTGTGAATGGGTTACTATTTTTAAATCTACTAGAATAATCGATAAGTTCATCAATAGAATATTCAATGCTTTTATCTAATTTTTTTTTCTTTTCAAGTAAATCAAAAATGTATTTTTTTAGAGAACTTATAGAATCTATATCTTTAAATTTATCAATAAATTCTAAACAATTATCTACTGAATTTATAACAATACCGCTACCTTTTGTTACTGTAACTATATCCATGTCACTTAAAAGAGTTATAGATCTTCTTATAGTTTCAGGAGACACGTTATATTGGCTTGCAAGCGTAGAACGACCGTATAGTTTATCTCCTATAGAAAGATCTCCAGATATTATTCTATTAGTAATATCAATAGCTATTTTTTGATAAATAGGTTTTGAAATAGATTCATTTGGCATTTTTGGTTTTATCAAAAGTTATGACTTTTGATAAATTCCCCCCTTCTAAATGTATAATAATTTCAAAAAAATTATATGAGTATTATTGCTTTTTCTAATTAAGTATAAATTATTATTTTAATATTGTAAATAGTGAATTTGCTTAAGATTTATTTAAAAATATTAACGACTTTATAAATGATATTAAAATATAAAAATAAATTAGGTTATTACTGTAAATACTAATAAACTAATTAAGTTGTAGAATGTATATAAGCTAAGATATTTACGTCTTTAATATATTTAATATTAGAGTTGTGGTATGCTTAAGGAATATTTTGTTGAACATTTTTTATAACTCTCTTTATATTTAATATTTTAAACTAGAATATTGTATCATTTTTGTTATTTATAATTCATTGAGTATAATCTTAGACTCTATAATTTTAACAATATAGGAATAAATAATGCTAAAAAATAATGGTTAAGTATAGGAGAAATTTATGAGAAATTTATTAAAAAGAAAAACAATAGTGAAAATTATAATATGTGTTATTTGGGTAAGTGTAATTTTTTATAATGGAACCAGGCAAGGAGAAGTATCACAAAGAAGTAGTAAAGAGGTTATAAAAATAGCAACTATGGTTATGAATATTCCAACAGATATAGATGGACCTAGTATTAAATTTAGTGATGTAAACTATTTTGTAAGAAAAAATGCGCATTTTTTTCAGTACTTTATTCTAAGTATATTGATATGTGCTGCAATTAAAGAGTTTAATTTAAATAAATGGAGTGAAATATTTTTATTGCTATTTATTTTATTACTTTTTCCTGTGATAGACGAATTCATTCAAAAATATATACCAGGTCGAACATCAAATATTTTTGATGTGATAATTGATTTTGGAGGTGGGATTTTAGGGTTAACAATATCTATTATTATGCATAAAATGCATACAAAGAAGATTAAAGTACGCTTGTAGTAATGAATATTATTACTTAAATACAGTAATAATAACTAGGTATAAAAAAACGCTTTCAGGAGGTTGTAAAATGAAAAATATATCTTTAAGAATGAAAATATTGAGCGGAATGTTATGCACAGGCTTAGCACTTTCTGCAGCAAGTCCTAGTTTTGCTGCAGTGAAAAATAGTGATAGTACAAATGACGTGATTGCTACAAGCATTGATTTTAAAGTTCCTATTGATAAGCAAAACGTAAGTGAAGCAAGAAATGAAGAGATGAAAGGTACACTACAAGTTGTAATCAAGGAGAGTGTAGCTTCAAATATTATCACAAAAGAAGAAGGTGAGAAGGTCTTAGCATATGCAACCACAAAATCTGAGAAAAGATCTGAAAACCATAAGAAAGATAAAAAATGCAAAAGTGGAAAATGTGATGTTAAAAAAGGCGGCTTATTTGAAGATTTGGTGACTGAGGGTATTCTAACTAAGGAAAAATCTGATAAGCTTAGAGAAAACATGTATGTTAAAAAGACAGAAATGAGAACTATTGAACTACGAAAAGGTTTAAATACGCTTGTAGTTAATAAAGTATTGACAATTGAGCAAAGCAGTAAAGTTGAAAAGGCTATAATGACAAAACATGCTGAGCGATCCGAAATTTACAAAAAAATGAACAACATGAGTGAAAAAGAAAGAAAAGCTTATATGAAAAAGAACAAGGGTACTAAGGTTAGTCCAATGAAGGTACTTATTGATAATGGCACAATAACAAAAGAGCAAGAAATTGAAATACAAAAGGTATTGCCTCACCACAACCATGGTAAAAAGTAAAATTAAAGCTGAACTACCAAAGTGTACAATGATGCACTTTGGTAGTTTTTATATGTAATAGGCATATTATAATAAGAAGGTGTGTTAAAATAAACATATATATTAGTATCAAATTTAAAAATAAGTTTTTACGAGAGGAGAATTTAGTTAATGGCTATTTTAGTATGTGGAGGAGCCGGTTACATTGGAAGTCATATGGTGGCTGAGCTTTTAGAAAAAGGGGAAGAAGTAGTTGTTTTAGACAATTTTCAAAGTGGACATGTTAATTCACTATTGGGTGGGAAACTTTATTCTGGAGATTTAAGAGACGATGAAATACTTAATAGGATTTTCACAGAGAATGCAATAGAGGCAGTTATAGATTTTGCAGCAGATTCATTGGTAGGAGAAAGTGTTACAGAGCCACTAAAGTATTTTGAAAATAACATTGGTTCTACCATAAATTTATTAAAGGCTATGAGAAAACATAAGGTGAAGTATATAGTTTTCTCATCTACTGCAGCAACATATGGTGAACCAGATAATATTCCTATACTTGAAGAGGATAGGACTTTTCCAACTAATCCTTATGGAGAATCAAAGCTTGCAGTGGAGAAGATTTTAAAATGGTGTGATAATGCTTATGGTATAAAATACACGGCTTTAAGATATTTTAATGCAGCGGGGGCACATTTAAGCTCAAAAATAGGAGAAGACCATAGACCAGAAACACATCTAATTCCTCTTATTATTCAGGTTGCATTAAGGCAAAGAGAAAAGATTATGGTATTTGGAGATGATTACAAAACAAAGGATGGTACTTGTGTTAGGGATTATGTCCATGTAACTGACCTTGCTAATGCTCATTTACTTGCAGTGAAGAGGCTTAGACGAGGTGAAGATAGCATAATTTGTAATCTTGGAAACGGACAAGGATTTTCGGTTCAGCAAGTAATCGACGTAACTAGAAAAGTTACTGGACGAGAAATAAAATCTGAAATCGCTCCTAGACGTGCAGGAGATCCAGCAGTGCTTATAGCATCTAGTGATAAAGCTAAGAAAGTTCTTGGATGGAAGCCTAAATATGATTCCCTTGAAACTATTATAGAAACTGCGTGGAACTGGCATATGGCAAATCCTACAGGATATGAGAAATAAGATCTAAAAAAAAATTTTTTATAAAAACAGTTGTATAAGTTATTCTAATGGATAACTCATACAACTGTTTTATTTTTTGTAATATTTTTTGCTTATCTTGCTAAAACTAATTGAACACCATATTTTTCTTTAAAGTCTTTGTTTTTACTTCTAGAATTAACAAAACAGGAGCCTTGTAATAAAGTAGTTATAGAAATTAATAAAATTAAATTTTTGAATATTAAATTAATTCTCATAACATTTCTCCTTTCGCAAAAATACTATAATACTATAATACTATTTTGCTCTAAAATAATATTAAAAACCTATTGAATCATAGGTAATTAGCTAAAATATATACATGGTTAAATTGTTAATTTAATATGAATGTCAAAGCAAAATTACAAAATAATACAAAAAAATTCACAAAACAACAAAAATCTTGTATTATAAAAAGTAATAATAAAAATTTATTAAATGAAGAGGAGCGTAATTATTCAAGGAATTAGAAGAATATTAAGGAGGGTGTAATGAAGAGAAGATTTAAGATTAAAAATTTAAGTTTTATAATTGTATTTATATTTTTATTTATTTTATCTGGGTGTGGTAGTAATGGACAAGTTGTTGATATAAATGCAGTTAAAGAAAAATCACAAATAAGTAATAGTGAAGAAGTAATGATACAGGAAGAGAAAGTAATAATACAGGAAGAGAAAAATCAAACAATCCAAAATGAAGCTGTAAAAAATGATTTACCCTTAAATGGTGATTTAAAGGTTAATTTTATAAATGTTGGACAAGCCGATAGTATTTTAATTCAGCAAGGATCAAAGTCTATGCTAATTGATGCAGGAAACAACGGTGATGGTAAGCTAGTTAAAAACTATTTGTTGCAACAAGGCATAAAGAGCTTAGATTATGTTATTGGAACTCATCCGCATGAAGATCATATTGCAGGCCTTGATTATATAATTAATGATTTTGAAATTGGTAAAATATATTTACCAAAAGTAACCTCTACTACAAAGACTTTTGGAGATGTAGTTGTAGCAATAAAAAACAAGGGAATGAAAGTAACAGTACCTAAACCGGGAGAAACCTTCAATTTAGGCTCCGCAAAATGTACTATTATGGCACCTAATAGTAGTAAATATAAGGATATAAATAATTACTCTATGGTAATTAAACTAGAATTTGGAAGCAATTCTTTTCTTTTTACAGGGGATGCTGAGGACGTATCAGAAAAAGAAATTCTTGAAAAGGGGTTTAATGTGAAGACAGATTTGCTTAAAGTAGCACATCATGGAAGTAGCTCTTCCACTACGGACGAATTTTTATCAGAGTTAAATCCAAAGTATGCAGTTATAAGCTGTGAAACAGGAAATAATTATGGTCATCCACATAAGGAAACTATGGATAAGTTAAAAAATAAAAATATACCGGTGTATAGAACAGATGAGCTAGGCACCATTATAGCCACATCTAATGGTAAAACCATAACCTTTAACACAAAACCAGGCAGTTATAAGGTAGGATTACATTAGATGCAAGGTGCACTCACCTTTGTGAAGATGCACTCACCTTTGTGAAGGTGCACTCACCTTTGTGAAGGTGCACTCACCTCCGCATTACTTGGAAATTTCAATATCAGATGGAATTTCAAGGCCTGCCATTTTCATTAAGTATAATGCATTTCTAGTGGTAGACACACCGGATCTCAATTTATAGTCAAAGTATAATTTATCATCTTTATAATATTCTTTAAGGTGATAATTTTTAACTCTCTTATTTGTATTCTCTATGTCCCCTAGTTCTAGGTCATGTGTAGATATAAAGCCTAGCGCATTTTCATTACTTAGTTTGGCAACCAGTACCTTAGCACCAGTATGTCTATCTATAGAATTAGTCCCTTTAAAAATTTCATCTAATAAGAAGAAAATTGGAGCCTTACTTTCTGTAGCACTTACAAGTTTTTTTATTCTCAAAAGCTCTGCATAGAATGATGAAATGTTTTTTTCTAGATTATCACTTGTTCTCATACAAGTATAAATATCCATTAGGGAGCAATAAAAACTTTGAGCACATACAGGAGCACCTGCATAAGCTAAAACCAAATTAATGCCTGTAGTTCGGAGTAGCGTGCTTTTCCCTGACATGTTAGAACCAGTTATTAAAAGAATATTTTGTGACTTTTCTATCTGGATATCATTATATACTCTACTTGTTCCAAGCAATGGATGGCCAAGGGTCTTAGCTTTGAAAATAGGAGAACCAGCCTGGAATTTTGGCATTACCCAATCACTGTGATCAAAGGCTATAGTAGATAAGCTATTTAAGGCTTCTATTTCACCTATAACTTCTAACCAAGATTTTAAAGACGAACCACTAGCTTTTTTAAAGCGCTGTAGATTAATTAAACATTGATAATCCCATAGGGTAAGAATGTTTATAGGTAGATAATACATATTTTTTCTATCAGATACTAAGTTTACTAGATTAGCTAATTTTTTTATTTGAAAAGAAGCCTTCATCCCATCTTTATTTATAAGTCTTTCTTTTAAGCTTTTCAAATATTCTGAGCTGAAATTTTTCCTTTCTATATGTATAAGGAGGTTATTATATATAAAAATAGTATTTTTATATTGATATACAGTGTCCAAATTTCTACTTACTTCTTTGAACCCAATCACAAGGAGCATTATATGTATCGTAATCCCTATAAGACCTAATTTATAGGAAACTTTGGAAAATATTAGAGAGGACACAAGAAGAGAGATAGTTATAATTGGCAATATCCTTATTACAGCTATTACTAAAGGTTTAAGGAGAAATTCGTTTTTATCCTCTACCCATTTAAATAAGGATTCAGGATTTTGATTTTTATTTTCACTAAGTATTGCTTCTGCTTCAAATCGTTGTGTCCATCCAATACTCCCTGCAAGCTCTTTTATGGCTTCTTGTCTTTTATGTATTTCCTCAATGCTATACATAGGTTTTACGAGAGTATCTTTCAATTTTTGTCTGCCAAGATAAGTTATGCAACTGTTTATCCATTGGAAAAGGGAATTTTTGCCAAATATATCTAAATCCTTTGAGTAATTATGATTTTCATCACTGAAGTCATCACCGTTATCAGAGAAATCATTCCAATTGCTATTAATACGTTTTAGACAGTTATCATTAATTTTAGATAGTGTAGAACAACGAATTTTGTTGTGTTTTATCTTGCTGTGTTTAATTGCCAAAATAATAAATAATATTGAGGTGACAATTAACACAGAAAGGCTTAAATAATAATTAGTTTGTAAATAGAAGAAAACTGTAAAGCCTAGTCCGGATAAAAAGACTATTAATCTTAATAAGCTTATAAAACCTATTGTTTGAATTTGTTTATTTAAAAGATTATCGTAATGTTTTTTTCGATTAGCATAAGGTGTTTTTCCAGTTTCCATAATACCCTCCTAGGTGTTCTCTTTATTAGATATATAATATCATATTAATGGCTTGGTCCGCAATTTTCAATATAAGAATGATATTACCAAATATTTTAAACGTTTTTAAGAGTTAGTTCTCTAGTTGCTTAATCAAATGATATAGTAATCTAGTCCCTACGCCAGTCTACACCCGTGGCTGTAGTGCCTAAAGCATGAAGTACTGAACCCGTTAGTGTTGCTATATCTACTACTTTAGTAGAATACTCTTTTTCGATTATATAATTTACAGCATCTACAAGTGTTAATCTTCCTTCTGCATCAGTGTTAAGTATTTCAATAGTTTTGCCACCCATGTAACTAATTCATACAAAACGATAATCATTATCAATTAGCAGCTAATTTAATTGTAAGCTTAACACCTAATTTTGTCAATAAACTTTTCAGGTAACTATTGAGCCAATTAGAATATATACAACCCAAAATTATAGGCCCTTATAGTGCTGACATATTAAGCACTGAAAGGACCTATGGTATTATTATGCTTCTTTTGACGTTTGCTAAGGATTCTTACTGGGCACTACATGAACTCCCGAAATTGGACATCTTTTAGCGTGTTACTGCTGTTTAAGGTATATAACTCAACTTTCGCACGACAAAAATACTAGCTTTCCCTTTAAAAATGCAGGCAAGGTGTCTATAAAGTAGGTTAAAAACGAGTTTATTTGTTCTTTTGTCAACGAAAGGTTTTCGTGTAATGCATTTTTAAGTAGGTCTAAAATAACTTGAATAGCTTCAAAAAATTGTATATCTTGAAGTTCATCGCAGCAATTAAAAAATAAGCCACCTATAGTACGTAAATCCTCATTATTGCGGCTTTGAGTAGATAACATGATATATCTTGTAAACACAATAGTTGTATGTGCAACCATAGAATCATAAGAGCGTCCTTGAAATTCTTTTGCCAGATTTAAAAAGGATTTATTCATTTTAAAGAAAACCTCAATATCCCAACGTTTTCCATAAATTCTTATGATTTCTTCATCACTTAATGTAATATCCGTTGAAATTAATGCTAACCAGTTTTTCGATTTATTTTTATTTTTAACAAATACTATTTTTGCATTTATAGGCGTAGCCTTCGAATCCATACCAATTTCGACGATTACAGATGCTTTAATTTTAGCCTTGCCACGTCTTTTCTTGAGCGTAGCATATAAGGATTTTAGATTTAACTTTTTATCTTCATAACCATAAAAAACTTTTGGCATAGCTTTAACCATAGCTATTGTATGAAATTTAAGTTCCAAAATTCTTATTAACGTTTTAGGATAGGTGAACCAACTATCGAATAAAACATAGGTGCCGGGTATTGCATAAGCTGCCGCTTGCTTTATTAAATCAATCATTACATCTGGTGATTTTTTTATAGCTGTTGCTCCGCTTATCAGTAGTAGGATTTATTGGGCATATACGATTTTTCTCTTTTTCAGAACTTAACAATGTAAAAGCTAATGGCAGAAAAGTATTTCCATCAGACCAACCTAAAGTAAGCATCCTGAAGCCTTTCTTGTATCTGCAATCTACATGATCGAAAACTTTTGCTAATAGCTTTACAGATTTACTTCTTGTTCTGCTATAAAATGAATCGTCAACGATTAAAACATTTATCCTATCCTTGGAGGTTAATGCTTCAATGTCATTTTTAATTATTGAAGATGACAATAAGAGTAAAAATTTTCTCCAATTAAAATGAGTAGAATTTAAAAATCTATATACAGTATCTTTGGCAAATGACGTTTCCGTATTTTTATAATCTAGTGTACGAAAGAGGTTTTTGCCTGTAAATACTAGTAGGAAAATGAATTTAAATATTGAACCACAAGGTACTCCTTTTTCTTTAGAAAAATTAGATTGTTTTAAAAGAGCATTAATTTTATTTTTCTTAAAAAAATTATCAATTGTAGATTTAAACTGTTTTTCAGTGTCATTTTTTGTTATAATTGTATTCATGAAGAACATCCCCTTTTGGTTTTTGTTTGTCGTGATTCAATTATACCAAATAAGGGAATGTTCTTCTATTTTTTTGACCATAAATACTGAAATTGCATGCTACCGCCTAAATAATTCATGTGCGAAAGTTGAGTATATAAGTAATTGTATTTTGATCATACATCATATATGGATTTTCGTACAATAGAAACCTCCTTTAATACTATAGGGTAGATAACAAATATACCAAAAAGTATATTTATGAAGTATAATTAGGGGCATGAGAATAAATAACAAGTCAAAGATGCGACGGATATTTCGTGATGGACTAGGAGGCAGGTTCTGTTGATAGTTATACTATCAGCAGATTCTGTAGAGGTCGTATGTCGCGAAATAGACTCGTATACTGACTTGTTATTTACTTGAATGTCCCTTAATATTATAATTTGATGAATTATGTAAATATGTATTTAGTATGGGAGATGATGTTATATATGAAAATAACTATAACGGGAGCCTTATATTCAGGAAAGAGTACTGTTGCTAAGGCTATAAGTGAGGCATTAGATTATACTTATTTTAGTGTAGGCGAATTGCAAAGAAAGTTAGCAGTAGATAAAGGCATGTCTATAACAGAATACAATAAGTTTATGCTTGATAATAATTTAGACAATGAAGTTGATAATAGAACTATAGAAATTGGTCGCGAAAAGGAAAATTTTATTTTTGATGCTAGACTTGCATGGTATTTTATACCGGATTCCTTTAAGATATATTTAAAAGTAGAGCTGGAGGTTGCAGTAGAACGCGCTATGAAGAACGAAAGAGGTAAATCTGAAAAATATGTTTCAAAACAAGAAGCTAAGGGAAATATAACTGAAAGAAGAAGATTAGAGTTTACTAGATTTATGGATATTTATAATATTGATTTAGACAAGGATAGTAACTATGACTTAATTATAGATACCTCCCATATCACTATGGAAGAGGTAATAAAAAAAACAATAGATAAGATAAAAGATGTAATAATAAAAAATGTAATAATAAAAAATAATCATAAATCCCCACAATAATTAATATTATTAATAGTGATTAGAAAAAAATAAACAAAGAGGGGGATTTAAAATGGGAAAAGATTATCGCGGCAGGGCTCTGTGGAAGTTGCCATCAAGAGGAAGAGGGACTTGTCCTGTATGTAAAACGGAGAGAATTAAGGTGTTATATGAATTAACCGTTGGTAGTGGTGAAAAAATTAAGGTTTGTAAGAGATGTCAGAATAAAAAAATAGATAGTCTTTAATAAGATAAAGTATTGAATTTCTCCTGCGGCCTTGCAAGCGAGCTTAAAACAGGAAATCCCATTAAGTAATTCTAATCTTTTGCTAATATAAAATTCTCAGAAATTACTAAAGCCCAACTAAAGACACTGCTTATATACCCTTGAAATCTTGACTTAAAACGAAATAATAAAGCACTTATAACATTTCCAAGACCAATTATAGTGAATAAGATAATTCCAGGTATGAGATAATTACTAAATGGTGAATTTTTTAAAACCTCAACTGATATTCCAAGTGGCTGATTAGAATTAGTAATAGCAGCTAACCCTCCAAATATGGCTCCTATTCCTACAAATAAATGTAAAGCAAATAATAAACGATATACTTTCTTCATTCCTATTAGTCCCCCCCCATATTATATTTTCATAAACTAATCATACTTGCTTTATAATTTACGAGTCTAAATTTATTGACACAACTTGATTTTTACCTAGAGCTTTAGCCTGGTACAGGGCTTTATCCGCCGATCTAAACAAATAATCTAAATCTTCCACCGTAGGAGTAATGGACGCAACTCCAAGGCTTAAGGTTAGTGGTATTAAATCTGATTTTCTAATAATTATAGGGTTGCATTCTATAGCACTTCGTAGCTTTTCACCGATTATTTCAGCCTCTTCAAAGGAGGTGGAGGGTAATAGAACAATAAATTCTTCACCACCAAAACGACCTAAAATATGAGCTTTACTTAAAGTTTCAGAACAAACTTTAGAAAGACGCATTAACACCAAATCGCCAGTATGGTGACCTAAGCTATCATTGATTTTCTTAAAATCGTCAATGTCAATCATAATACCGGAAATAGGTTGGATCAATGCTTTAGCTTTATCAAAGCTTATATTTGCAAGTTCAAAAAAACTACGTCTGTTGTACAAATTAGTTAGAGGGTCTATACTAGCTAGATGTTTAGTTTTACTATGCAACTTAGCATTTTCTATAGCCATTCCTGTATGATACGCAAAGTATAAGGCTATGTCACTGTGGTATTTAGTATAAATATTTTTTTCAGTTGAATCTAATGTTAAAATACCAACAATTTTGTTTTTAAACATTATAGGTATTCCCATCCAACTTTCAATATTTGTTGAATTAATGTAATGATTAAAACGAGGATCCTCTTTAACATTTGAGACTATTAATATAGTATTAGTTTCTGATATTTGTTTAAATAGCTTGTCATCATTTCTATTGATAGAAATCTTATATATATCATCCATATTTTTGAAACCAGTTGCTACTATAATATTAAAATGGCCATTTTCTTCCATGAAAAATGAGGCACTGTCATAAGGTATTAATTCTTTTAAACTTATTATTAATTTATCTAAGACTTCTTCTAAATTTAAGCTAGAATTTAGGCGAATGGTAACTTCTCTAAGTTTTTCTGCTAAAAGGTACTGTTCTTTTTCCTTAGATAAATTCTCGATTTTTCTAGAAGAATTGGATTGATTTTTTCCCAATATAAAGGCATTTAAGATTATGAAAATGAAGAAACCGAATAAAGAATAGTCACTGATATTATTTATATTTAGATATTGTAGCATGGACATAGCACTTATTGCAATAGTTACTAGGAAACCTATTATAATAATTAATATTTTTTGTATTTTACTATGATGGGACTTTAATATAATAAAAGTAGCATATAAAATGATTAGCAAAGTAAATATTTGAAATACCATAAAGAACTTTGAAGCAAGGAGTGGGGGGATGAAAATAGTAGTGACTATAAAGAAAATACAAAAATATTTACAGCTTTTGTTAATATTTTTTGAAAAATCATTTTTGAAAACTGCACATATGTAACTTAGGATAAAATAAATAGCCGCATAGAAGGTTAAAAATTCTAGTTTAAGAACTAGGTTATAACTTAAACTATTATAGGAGGTTAAGAAATAATTATCACCAATAATTAAGGCTCTTAAAGATATAACTATGCACAATGCACCAAAATAAAGTTTAGAAACATCATCAGTTCTAAAACTATATAACCATATATGATATAAGGCCATTATAAGCAATACACCAAAGTAAAAATATTTAAGTGCAATTGAAGCCTCTCTTTTATTCGTCATCTGGGTTTCTGTGCCTAGATAAATTTTGCCACTAGTACCACCATCGCCAAATCCGTAATTTGACACTTGAAGCACTAAATGAACTTTGTTAGTATTATTCATAAAACAACTTGTTATGGGCATAGATTTAAGGTGATTATCAGAACTGGTCGTGCTTACAATGCCATTAGATGAATAGAGGTATCCATTTATCCATAATTTATATGGAGATAACATAGAAGGAACACTTATACCGAAAAGGGTATCTTTATATTTCGGGTTTAATTTTATTGTTAAACTATATGTAGCGCATCCATTATAAATATAATTTTTATTTTTTTTGTTAAAGGATATTGGCATTTCTATATAAGAGGGAACCGTAGAGCTAATAACAAAATCTTTTGGTGATAATAATTGATGTTCGTAAAATTCCCATTCACCGGAAAGTGCAGTATATCCATCTCTATGAAAATCCCAATTTGAAATCTCTAATACACCTTTTTCAGAATTAATATTTGGAGAAATATTTGCGGTAGTCAGTTTATTTAAGGAGAAAATAACATATAATAATGCTGCTAAAATAATAATAGATAGAGTAATAATCAATGGTTTTTCTTTTTTTAGCATCATATTTATATCCCCCTTTTACATGAAAATATTGGATTTTGCATATACAGTTATTATATTACCTTACAATGTTAAGAATGTATGTATTTTACTCCCACTTAGCATTATTATCTATTGAAGTTCATAATGACAATTTATAATTCAATCGTTTAAAAATAAAAGAATTGTTGTAATGCAATTTTAGAGAATTAAGTAATAATATATAAAGCAATTATAATACATATTAAGTTAAAATTAAACACTTTTATAATATATTAGGATAACAGCACAATAAAAATTAACGTAAAATTAACAACTTATGAAATCCATTACTTATAGAATTTTATGATATACTAAAACTGTTTGTAAGAAATGTGGTTACATGGAGGTAATTAATGTATAAATTAATAGCATTAGATATGGATGGAACGTTATTAAATAATGAAAAACAAATTTCACCAGCAAATAATAAAGCAATACAACAAGCAAGGGAAAATGGAGTAAAAGTTGTACTAGCATCGGGAAGGCCATTAGTTGGTTTTAAAAGATATTTAGAAGAACTTAACTTAGTTTCTGAGGATGATTATGCAGTAGCTTTTAATGGAGCGCTTGTTCAGAGTTCTGCAGGTACAGAGATAATATCTAAAACAACCTTAACTGTTGAGGATTATAAATATTTATATGAATTAAGTAAAGAGTTAAAAGTGAATATACATGTATTAACAGAGACTGGGGTAATTTCTCCTAAAGACAATAAATACACTAGAATGGAGGCTGAAATGAATCATATTTCTTGTGATATAGTTGCTGTGGAGGATGTAGATATAGATACTACTATAGTAAAGGTTATGTTTATAGACGAGCCAGAGCTTATAGAGGATATAATCCAAAAGATTCCAGAGGAAGTAAGTAATAACTATACAATAGTTAGAAGTGCACCGTTTTTTTTAGAGTTTCTTCATAAATCAGTTAATAAGGGTGCAGGGGTAGCAGCCCTTGCAGAAAAGCTAAATATTAAGCAAGAAGAGGTTATTTGCATAGGTGATGCAGGTAATGATATCCACATGATTAAATATGCAGGACTCGGAGTTGCTATGGGAAATGCATTCCCAGAGGTTAAAAAAATTGCGAATTTTATAACTAAAACTAATGAGCAAGATGGGGTAGCATATATAATTGATAAATTCATTCTAAATGATTATGAAGAAGCGTTTGTAGTATAAGGGTTAGAAAAAAATAGCATCTTTGACCTATTATTTTCTTGGTACCTAACAAATATTAATTAATAATAATTGTTGACAAGTAATTAAAACAAGTATATAATAAAGTTATAGAAACTTTTAGCATATTCAGTATTAATTTTCTTTATCCCCTAAGAAAAAGACATAATTAATACTGAATACCCAATCCATATTTTAAATGAGTATAAAAAAGCTAGTAAAAGTAAATTTTACTAGCTTTTTGTTATTTACTTGAATGCCCCTTAAGATAACCCACTCATTTTGTCTCTTCTATTTTTTTGTTTTTCTTTCATGTTTTCTAGTGCTCCTTCATCAATATGATCTTCATTATGTTCCATATATCCTTTGGCAAAAGCATAGTTTTTTTCTAGACCTTCTAATTCATTGTATTTGTTTTGTCCACCATTTACAATTTTGTCTTCTAGTATTTCAATATTATATTCCCTATGAGCTTGTTTCTCTGTTGCTTCTTTTACCTTTTTTGCCGATGAAATGTCAGAGTGCTCTTTAAGATGTCGCTCTGTTCTAGAATGACTTTCTACTATATTCTCAAGTGCCTCTATTCTATTAGCTTTTTCGATTTTATTACGTTCATCATCATAGTATATATTGCGTGCCATTGAAAATTCCTCCTCTTTTTTTAAATTAATTATTATTATTTTAGACTTTTTACTCTAGTATAATACTATGAGATACGTGGAATTTAATATATAAAAAAATATAAAAGAGACACTGTGTACAATGTGGATTTTAATGGTAAAAAAATACATAAGACAACAAAGTCTTATGTATTTTTTCATGGGACTAAATTAAATTGCTTTTCATTACTTCTTCAAGCGATTTTGACTCTTCAATGCTAGTTATTAGTGTAGCAGAGGAGTTGTTGTCTCCTATTATAATGCCACCTGTTAAAACATTTTGATTGAAGAATAATTTTTTGTATATTTTGTTTTCGTCATCTTTTATGCTAATAGCTTTAAATTTATCTTTAGATATTTCACCTACAGATAATAGTTCGAGGCCCATAGAGTTAAAGGAAATAACACCTGTTGCGTGCACATAGGCTTTTTTATCTCCTACTGCATTTATACCTGCAATTTTACCCATATCTACGGCGGCAGGCCAGTTTCCATATACTGTGCCTTCAAATTCTGCAATGTCACCGCATGCATATATATCCTTTGCATTAGTTTCCATATTTTCATTCACCAATATACCCCTGTTAACGATTATATTAGTTTTATCAGCTATATTTTTGTTTGGTGCGATGCCTGTTGAGAATAGGACTAAGTCAGCATCTAGAGTTTTTCCACTTTTAAGTGTAACAGATATAACAGAGTTTTCACCGTTTATAATGATTACTGAATCTCCTAGTATAACTTCAATATTTTGGTTTTCAACTGCAGTTTTAAGTATAATGCTACCTTCACTATCCAATTGCCTACTAAGCAATGAATCACTAAATTCCACTACGTAAACTTTGAGACCAGTTTTCTTTATTTCATATGCTGCTTCAAGTCCTAAAAGTCCGCCACCTACAATTACTACGCTTTTGGCGATATTCATTTTAGCTTTAATATCTTCTAAATCTTTTAAATTTCTTAAAGTGAATACGCCTTGTTTGTCTATTCCTTCGGTAGGAATCATACGGTTTTGACTTCCGTTTGC
>JBLHPD010000108.1:0-15962 GCA_047624165.1 Clostridium sp.
ATAACTTCAATTATAAGTTCTGGTAAATCCGTATTAGGAATAAGTGACTGAACTTTTTTTCTTAATTGCTTTAGTGACTTAGGTTCTTCAAGTTTATCGAGTGGTGACAATATAAGCCTATCTTTTCCATCAAAAGTTTCTATTTTTACGTTTGGATTAATGTTCCACCTTTCAGCAGTCTCTTTATAAGCCTTATCTAATTCTTCTGATAATGGCTTTAATGATTCTTCAGCAGAGACTTTCCAATCAAGAGTTCGCAGTATATGAGGTCGCTGCATTTCCAAGGCTTTGCCCTGTAAAAGCTTTGCTCTTGTATCTCCATAACGGTCACTATTTACAACATATATATCATGATTTTTTAAAGCTACAAGTAGCTGCTCTATAACCCAAAATGTATAACCACAAGAACTTATTTTATTATTAGATTTGATAATAGTTTTTTTCCATAATTCCGAAATACCATCTAAGGTCGCATTTTCATATTTACTTTTACCTTTTCTATTTTCATTATTTTTTAAGAAATTCCATGCATTTAATACTGATTGTGCTGCTGAAGTGGATTTAAACTCTGTAGCTAACAAAAATTTAGGTAAAAATCTCCTAACAACACCATAGCTACTAAATAATTCATCAAAAGCAACAGTTTGTTCAGGTGGATTGGTTAACTTATCTACTGTATGTACTGCTCTATTTAAATCTTCTTTTGAAATTATAGAAAATATAGCTAAACGCATATCTACGTCTGAAATGTTTTCATCAAGTAGTAAACTACATACATCTTTAAGTTTTCTAGCTGATAATTCTAAGTCTTTAATGGTTCTAAGTCTAGTTTTTTGTTCTTTACGGTTAGAACGTTTAAATAGCTCAGTTAGAAATTGTTCTACTACATCAATCATATCATCTTGAGCACTTATATTAAAAATAACAGCAAATGCTACTAGTGTAGCAATACGTCTTTCATAGTTCATTCGAGCTATTGTTTGAATTTTTGCAGTAGCTGCATATCTAGCAAGCATAATTATTCTGCCCATTGATATTTTAGAGATATTCCAATTGCCAGCACCTAATGAGTGTATTTCTTCAAATCGCTCAATAGCTTTTATAGTACCTGTAACGGATACAGTTGTAGGTGGTTGTCTCAAAACATCTAATTTTGATTTTTTATCTTTTTCGTCTACTACAAGTAGACCTTCTAGTATTTTTACTTGATTTTCATTAGGAAGTTTTAAAAGCTCCTTCCATAGCCTTATAGTGGATCTATCTCTTACTTGGGCAATAAGTCTTGCCATAACAGTTACACCCGGCAATAAAATCTTTTGTTCAATACATCTAGCGGTTGCAAGGTCGAAAAGTATACTTGGTCGCTCAGGTGTAATCCATGATCTTGTATATAGCCATCGTACTAGTTTCCAATGATATGGCTCTTGTGTAAAGTCACGATATCCATATAACATACATATTTCTTTTCTATGATTTTGAATATTTTTACTTGAAGTATACATAAAGAGTGTTTCTGCATCAATTTTTAACCGTTGAGAAACATATATAATTACATTTTTAGGGATATCAATAGGATTAGATAAAAAAGTTCCTAAGAATCTTACAGTTCCAAGTTGTATAGCGAATCCTAAGCGGTTATAATCATTTCTATGCTGGAAAATAATCCTAAGATCCTCGTCATCCAACCAAAAATATTTTGTTAACTGTTCAAATGATGGATTCTCTATAAATTTCCCATATAATAATTCTTGGTCCTTAGTTAAAAACTCAACTGGCATTTTAAAACCCCTTATCAATAGTTTACTTTATTATTTTCTCGTGTTGTTTAGCTATTTTATAAAATGTTGTTTTCTTAAGCTTTAGTAAATTAAAGGCCTGCACAGCTTTTATACTTCCTAATTTCCATTCAGTATATATTTTTTCAAATTCTTTTGGTTTTTCTATGTTAGGTCTACCAAAATGAACACCTCTCTTTTTAGCAGCGTCAATACCTTCTTTTTGTCTTTGTAGGGTATTTTCCCTTTCAAGCTCTGCTAATGCACCAAATACAGTAAGCATAAATTTGCCTTGAGGTGTTTTTGTATCAATATTCTCTTTAAGACTAACAAGCTCTACACCTTTAATTTTTAGTTGTTCAACAATATTAAGTAAATCCTTAGTGCTTCTTGCGAGTCTACTGATACTTTCTATATAAAGAGTATCACCATCCCTAACATACTCCATCATTTTTTTAAACTCTGATCTTTCAGTATCTTTGCCACTAACTTTTTCAATAAAATATCTATTAATTTTAAATTCAGATAGTGCTATTTCTTGTCTATCTGTATGCTGTTCAATTGATGAAACTCGTATGTATGCAATATTTGACATATAAATAACCTCTTTCTAAGACAATATTTATTAAAATAATACAGGATGTGTTTGAAAATATCAATTGTTTAATGTGAACGTTCAAAAATGCAAAAACCAAATATATTGAACTCTCTATATACTGTTCAAAAAAGTACACTTTAATGAACAACATTAAAAAAAACATCTGGTAATAGCTCATTAATTATTTTATAAGCCATTACCAGATATTTTTTATTAGTGATTAAACAGTATTTAAATTCAGAATCCATTTTTTTACACTCTTATATCCGTTTTGGGTTCCGTTACTACCTGTACCACTTATATGAAAACGCCATACATTTTGACTCTAATAAGCATTGGATTATGCAATTGTACTCTGCATGTATAGTATATTTGTATTCTTTATATAAGTATGAAATTTAGGTCAATACAATTAAACAAAGCCCCGAGAAGCTCCCCCTTATTGACAAAAATATAACCATATATTATAATTGATTTGAGAATAATAATCAATGTCATGTAGACGAAAGGAATGTTATATTTATGGCAATTTTTTTACCAGGACTAATTATGGGTTTTAGAGAGGGCCTTGAAGCTTTCTTAATCGTTGTAATTATACTTCAATATTTAAAAAAGAGTGGCAATACTACTTTTATGAAAAATGCATTTTCAGGAGCTTTAATAGGAATTTTAGCTTCAGTAGGAATCGGAGGGATTTTATTATTCATATCAAAATCTATTGGTAAAACAGATGAATTAACTAAGTTATGGGAAAGTTCATCAAGTATTGTGGCACTAATATTAATAACTACTTTTATCTATTGGATGATAAAACATGGAAGAAACATGGTTACGGAAGTTCAAACTCAAGTAAAAACCAATCTTTCAGCTATAGGCATTTTTAGTATTACCTTTTTTATGGTTGTTCGTGAAGGTACTGAAATCGCAGTATTTGTTTTTGCTGGCAAATATCTTTTATTATCAATATTTTTAGGTGTTGTTGCAGCATTGATTTTTTGCATATTAATTTATTTCTCTTTAGTAAAGATAAATTTAAAGATATTATTTAATGTAACTTTAGTATATTTAATTATACAAGCTGGATTTTTACTAGGTTACGGAATCCATGAAGGCTTATCTGCGCTACATTCTTTAAATATTATTTCAAGTTCAAGTCCACTATTAATTAAGGCATTCGACCTTTCAAAAACTATCTTCTACCATAAAGAAGGTATAATAGGACTTCCTCTTTACATTTTAATTGGTTGGTACTCAAAACCAGAAATAATACAATTTGTTGCTCAATATTCTTACACCTTCATTTTGCTTTTTATATGGCATAGAGAGGTTAGAAAATAGTAAAATTTTTGGAGTATCTTAAAATGATTAAAAAACATTTTGAGATACTCCAAAAGTTTTTTATATATTCTAAAGTTTATCCATTGAATATAGGAGCTGTAACCGAACCAGGGGCTTTTTTATTTCCAACATATATAATATAACAGCTTATTATGTTGTATGATTTTTAGTCTAATTGACAATGATTATCATATAAGCTATTGTAATCATTGATTAAAATTTTACAAACAAAGAAAGAGTTATTTATGGAAATTTTTAAATCACTATTTTATTTTGTATTAGCAGGAATATTTGAAATAGGTGGAGGTTATCTTGTATGGCAATGGTTAAGAGATGGTAAAAGCATTTGGTACGGTTTAGCTGGAGCTATAGGCTTAATTATTTATGGAGTAGTACCAACACTACAACCACCAAGTGCTAGTTTTGGACGAGTATATGCGACATATGGTGGGATATTTATTGTTCTTTCACTTCTCTGGGGCTGGAAGATAGATAATGTCTTTCCGGATAAATTTGACCTAATCGGAGGAGCTATTTCACTTATTGGAGTTTTAGTAATCATGTATTATCCAAGAGGATAGAAATTAGGGTCTTCTGAAAGTAACACAATACCAATTGAGTTACTTTCACTTTGAGGCTATATGCATTCGTTAATCATTGTAAATATACTCTGTCTTTTAAATTACCACATTTCCAAACATCAAGATGATCTTTTATAAAGTCTTCTATTGTTCTAGGTTTCCTCTTCAAAAGTAATTCAGCAGTATTCGTAACATGGTTTGCCATGCCTAATTTCGTTGTAAAATATAATATCATCATTACCGTTGCAAACTCCCTTTTGATACCTCTATCAATCATATTTTTTCTGAATTTAAGCAGGGGTGGATTTGAATATGTGATTTTTCTTTCAAGTAATCTTGTCATAGTATCTGCAACTTCAAAATAAGTAATAGCCTCCGAACCCGTAATAGTATAAGCCTTATTTTCATGCCCTTCCTCTGTAATTGTTCTTCCAATAATTTCACCAATATCTCTTGTATCTATAAAGCTAATTCTAGCTTTTCCTGAAGGGATAAAGAGATCATGCCGTTCTTTGATATCCTCTGCATGTGTTGTTGATAAATTTTGCATAAAAAAGCTAGGGCGAATAAATGTGTAAGGTATTTCAGATTCTACAATAGCATTTTCAATTTTGTGATGGGGTGGAAACGGATTCATTTCTGCACCTAATAAAGATAGAAATACAATTTGCTTTACACCAGCTTCTTTGCATTTTTTAATAAATGGTTTAAATATTCCTCTAACATCTGTCAATTGTGGGGGTCTTACTAAAAATATTTTTTTAACACCATGTAAAGCTGTTTCATATGTTAATGCATCTTCAAAATCAAAATGTACATATTGTATAGAATCATCTTTCTGCTTACTCTTTTCTATGTTTCTTACGCCTGCTATGAAGTCTATATTTATACTTTTCAAATAGTTAACTACTGCACTCCCTACATTCCCTGTTATTCCTGTTAATAATATCTTATTATCCATCATTCTTCAGTCCCTTTAATTAATTTGAAAATCATTCTTGTAAATTGTTTAATTTCTTCTTCTGAATAAATAGAAAATATATTAATTGTTAATTCATCACTTATTATTTTAATTTTTTCAACTAACTTATTAGATTCTTTATGTATTTGTAAATAAGAAGATCTTTTATCCTCTAGATTATCAATTTTAAGAACTATGCCTTTTTTCTCTAATCTATTTATAATTCCTGAAATAGTCGGTCTATCCGATCCCAGTTTCTGAGCTATTTCCGCTGCCGTAATTGGCTGATCCGATGAATATATTTGAATTATAACTGAAAACTGTGCCGCAGTTATGCCAAATTCTTTCAATGCTTTATCTAATTTGTTTTTAAGGTGCTTTGATGCCTTGATTATTAAGTAAGATAAGTTTTGCATATGATGCCTCCAATATAGTTAGTACACTAACTATATTGATATTATACTAACTTATTTTTTATTTGTCAATTCTATAATCAATCTAAATCATTAATAGTTTTTGTTGGTGTAGGAACTAGATGTGGATTTAATATTAGGTGATATTAATATTGTGAAAGTAACATAATGGTAATTGAGTTACTTTCACTTTGAAGCTATTGGTCGTTTTTTAACATTGTTAATATACTCTATTTTGAGGTTATGATTTTCTAACATTACAACAACCTTGTTAAAAAATAAGCCAATATTCCAATCCAAATAAAAATTATAATGCCTCCTGCAATCCAATTTTTAGGTTTACCCTCTTTAAAAATATTTTCTGACTCTTCTCTACACTCATTCATAATATCTTTTGGTATTAATCTAATTGCAAATGCTACTCCAATAGGTATTAAAATCAAATCATCAAGATAGCCCAATACGGGTATAAAATCAGGAATTATATCAATAGGACTTAAAGCATACCCAACTACTAATAATACTACAACCTTAGCGTACCGGGGTACATCATGTCTTTTATATGCTAAATATAATGCTCCAATTTCTTTCTTTAAGCTTTTAACCTTTAGCTTTATATTATTCAAAATTTTTTTAGATAATTCAATAGGATTGTTAATTATAATTCCCCCTTACATTATAAAACGTCATACTATAATATTATATAATGTATTTTAAATATTGTATCATGAAATTTTAAATACATTTTTTAACATATACAAAAACAAATGAAAGTAAAACAAATGTAATTGTGTTACTTTCACTTTGGCTATATTGACCATTCCTTAAAATTTTCAATTTGAATGTAACATATTGTATTGTGATATGCTCCCCTTAAAGTAGACAGATTAAATAATAAAAATCTGATACTAGAAAGGGGATCATTTTTATGTCTAGAAGAACTAAATATACCACAGAAGAAAAGTATGAAATTTTAAATGAGTATGATAATGGAATTGGAACAATGAATGAGATTGCTAGTAAGTATAAGATCAATAGAGTAACTTTATATAATTGGAGATACAACTATAGCAAATATGGAATAGATAGATTAAAAGAATCGGAAACATTCAAAAGATATTCAAAAGAACTTAAGGAACTGGCTGTAAAAGACTATTTATCAGGAAAGTTTTCACAGAGAGAAGTTGTGAATAAATATAAAATATCGAACATATCGGTACTGCAAAGATGGACAAACAAGTATAATGGTCATAGAGAAATAAAGGCAACACCGAAGGGAATGAGCCACTCTATGACAAATGGAAGAGTTACTACTTTGAAAGAAAGAATTGAAATTGTATATTACTGTATTGCTCAAAACAACGACTATCAACAAGCTGCTGAGGTTTATAAAGTATCCTATGAGCAAATATATCAATGGGTCAAGAAATATGAAACTGGCGGTGAAACTGCATTGAAGGATAGGCGAGGCAGGAAAAAGCCTGAAGACGAACTAACACTTGAAGACAGAGCAAAACTTTCAATGAAGAAATTGGAAGTAGAAAATGAGATATTAAGGGTGGAAAATGCATTTCTAAAAAAATTGGAGGAACTCGAAATGAGGCGTACTTAAGGCGGACAAGGCAAGAGGACAAGTATATTACAATTTCACAACTTCATGAAAAAGAAAATTTCTCTGTTTCTTTGTTATGTAAATTAGCAATAATTCCACGCTCTTCATACTATAAGTGGCTAAAGCGTAAGGGATCTATTCTAGAGTGTGAAAATAAGATATTAGCGGAAGAGATTCTTAAAATTTATAAGAAAGTAGATGGAATTTACGGTTATAGAAGAATGACTATGAACTTGAATCGTCAGTTAAATAAAAATTATAACTATAAACGTATTTATCGACTTATGAGGCTCTCAGGACTACAATCTGTTATTCGCAGAAAAAAGAAACGTTACGTAAGATCTAATCCACAGCAGCTTGCAGAGAATATTTTGAACCGTAATTTTACTGCTGACAAGGTGAACCAAAAGTGGCTTACAGATGTTACTGAGTTCAAGTACGGTAATTCTAATAAGGCGTATCTAAGTGCCATACTGGATCTTCACGACAACTGTATTGTTGGATATGTACTTGGACATTCTAACAACAACCGTCTTGTATTTAAAAATCTAGATATAGCTCTAAATGCCTCTCCTGGTGCAAGCCCAATGATTCATACTGATCGAGGTTACCAATACACTTCTAATGAATTTAGACACAAATTGGATGCAGCGGGGATGAATCAAAGCATGTCACGAATAGGAAAATGTATCGATAATGGACCAATGGAGGGCTTTTGGGGAATTCTTAAGTGTGAAGAGTACTACCTACACAAATATAGTTCATATGAAGATCTCTCTAAGGCAATTGATAAATATATTATTTTCTACAATACTAAAAGATTACAGAAAAAATTAAACGGCCTTAGTCCTTTGGAATTTAGGGCGTTAGCCGCTTAAGCAATTTTCATTATTTGCACTGTCTACTTGACAGGGAGCAGTTCATTAACTTGTTACATTGAATGTATTAAAAATGATGTCCTATATATCAAATGCTCGTAGCCGTTCCGCCTTAATTGCTCTCTTCATATTGATTAATTAATTTATAGAATGTAGTTTTCTTTAATTCCAATATTTTCATAGCATCAACCGCTTTTATAGTATTTTCCTTATACATCTTATAATACTTATCCCATAACTTCGGTGCTTCAATAGACTTACGTCCTCTATATCTTCCTTCTGCTACTGCAATTGATATACCTTCCATCTGTCTATCTTTTAGGTAATCACGTTCAAGTTGTGCAACTGCTCCAAATACTGTGAGCATGAATACTCCCGTAGGCGTTGTAGTATCTATGGCTTCTTTTAATGATATGAATATAATGCCCTTACTATTTAATTGTTCTACAAGTTCTAACAGATCTTTAGTATTACGAGCGAACCTACTTATACTATCTACAATAAGCTTATCACCGTTTTTTAATGATGACATTAGATTAGTTAACACTGGTCTTTCTGTTACGTTCTTACCACTAACCTTCTCTATATAAACACATTCTCTTGGTATATTATATTCTTTTGCCTTTACCTCTTGTCTAATGGTATTTTGCTCTTTTGAACTAACTCTGATATAGAAGTAAGTTTGCATGTAATCACCTTCCTCTTTATACCTATTATACTAAATCGTTCGTTTAAAGTCCATATATTACATGAACGGTTTATATGTATATTTACCACCATATAATGCCACTTTCAAGGCTATTAGTTCACGTTCGTCTGCGGTATACTCCAAATGGACAGTTATTTTTTAAATTTGCAACGGTAAATCCTTTACCAAACTCCTTTGTTAGTTTTTCAGCCAAAAACTTTAACATCCCTTTTCCATATTTAGCACGTTGATTTTCACCCTGTGCTTCATATATTTGCTTTTCTATGTTCCAATACGTTTCTACCATTACAAAATTAACTGTAGCAAATACTTTTTGTTGAGCCTGGAAAGACTTTTGGTAGCTTCTGTAAATTTAGGTAAAAAAACAAAGCATAAAGCTAGATTTATCTATCCTCACGCTTAAATTATTTACTTGTAAGTCCTCTTTATAACACGACCTATCTATCTTCATACTCTTTCACCCTAAGATAAAATGTAGCTTTAGGCATGTTCAGCATTTGCATAGCATCAACACCTTTAATTTTTTTATCCTTCCATTGTTCTAACTGCAATACTAGATGATACTTCTATTCTTAATGAACTTATTGCAATTGATGGTGATTCCATGTTCATTAGACTAGAATTTATTTACTGTTTTTACCAAGTAACAGTTACCTTAGTGTAATCTAATCTTAATCTTAATCTAATACTTTATACAATATAACTTATAGTAGCCTCAGGTAAATATTTTTGAATGTATCCTCTAATAACTTCCTCAGCAGGATTTCTATACTCATTACGATATGTATACTTTCCTGGTCCCTTTGATCTCATCTTAACCTTATTAAGTAAATTCAATGCTTTTGGCATGCTTTCTGTATTAATAAAAAAATTAGGCAAACCATAGGTCATAAATATTACCTCTATAAATAATTGATTTTTAAGCTCAAATAATAAAGTCTCCTTAGCCTCTTTAAACATACTATCATACATTACTTCCCAACCCTCTTCCAAAATTATTGGGGCAATATTAAGTCCTACTTTATATCCAGCTTCAAACATTTTATTTGCTGCAATAATCCTCTCTTTTAAACTACTTGTTCCAAATTCAACTTTACTTATAATTTCTTGTGGGTTAATGGAAATACGCATTTGCGTGTGTCCGTTGTGATTAGCTGTTAATAAATCGTCCACAGCATCAAACTTTGTTGAAAAGGTGGCTGTCGCATTTTCTAGCTTTCCAAACTCCTCAATTGCCCATCTTAAATTTCCCGTAATAGTATTTTCAAGAACCATATCTGAATTACTACCTAATTCATATACCTTATGTTCACCTATTTTAACAATCGTCTTCTTTACTTTGTTCATTATTTCATCTCTATTCATATATATTCTAAGATAAGAATTAGTGTTGAAATGACAAACTAAATAACAGTAAAGACAGGTAGCAGTACAACCACTAGAGGTAAAAGGAACAATAAAATCTGCACTTTTATCATTGCATGTTAGTTTTATAGTCTTTCTAGTACCTAAGATTAGGTATTTTTTCATTTTAGTATATTCCTTATTAGGTAGGTGTCTTAATTCTTCAATTTTATGATGGGCTTCTATAGAAATAAGTGGAATATTTAGTTTTTCATATCTTTCTAATATATTTATTCCTTGTTCATATTTTTTTACTTCTTCCTCATAATAAACTCGTAATGGTATAAATGGTCTCATTATAGCACTCCTTCTTGTATATAATAACAAAAATTCACTTTACTTTAGTCTTATATTATTTATGCTTATTTATGCTTATATTTAAATGATAATGTAATACAATCTTGAGATGCATTTATTTCCTCCTTTTTTTATAATATCGAACTCATTGATTGATACCCTTTCTCTCCATCTGCCATTCCACCACACATATGATTTAAACATAAATGTAGGTTGCATGCTTTTAAAATTGCCTCTGAATAACATTTAAGTCTATTTTTATCTACTGTATCATTTATCTTTTTATCTTTTTCATAATTAAATGTATCTAACTATGAACACTTGTAAAAATCATTTCCACAAAAATTAGTAAAATGCACTTTAAAAAAGGTAAGATAAGATGTTATAAATGGCTATAGCTCATTAAATAATTATTTCCTTCGGTCTTGTTACAATATCTATATCAATGTATAATGCAACAGATAATAGTCATTGTGACAAGGAGTTTACCACAAAAGATATAATCAAAGGATTTGAATATGCATTTCTTACTTTAGAAAAATGTGAAACTATTTTTCTTCCTTTCTAACATAAAAATATCTTTAAATTCTTTTTAAGTGTTACTAGTATATACTTCGTAAATTTAACAAATGATATAATATAATATGATTAAAAATAAGCTACAAATATAAGAGAGCAGGTATTTATTATGAATATACAGTATGTACAAGGAGATTGTATTTTTACCAGAATAAATAAACTTACTAAGCAATATGAGTATTTAACAGAGAACATAGATACAGATGTAATAATAGTAGGAGGCGGAGTAACCGGTGCAATTCTAGGGTACTATTTTAATAAAAACAATATTAATGCTGTTATTTTAGAAAAGTCAAGAATAGCTCATGGTAGCACTAGCATAACCACATCACTTCTTCAATATGAACTTGATAGTAACGCCACGATGTTAAAGTCATATACATCAATAGACAAGATAATAAGGTCATATGAGCTAGGAATAAAGGCATTAGATGAAATTGAAGAGTTTATAAATAAATATGGTAATACATGTAATTTTAAAAAAGTAGATAGCTTCGTGTACACAGCAAAAGAAATAGAAAAAAAAGAACTTGAAGATGAGTATAAGCTTAGAAGGGATGCTGGCTTTCCTGTAGAATTTATTGACAAAGAGAATAATCCATTTTCTTTTGATGTAAAGGCGGGTGTATTAAGCAAAGGAGGAGGAGCTCAATTTGATCCTTATAGATTTACTCACGATTTGCTTAAGGTAAGCTGTGAAAAAGCATTAAGAGTATATGAAAACACAGAAGTTGTAGGTGTTAATTATAGTGAAAATGGGGTTACCGTAAAAACTATATATGGTCATAAAGTTAAAGGTAAAATTGTTATTGTGGCTACTGGGTACAACACAGAGCTATTTACTAAAAGGGCCTTCGGAACTAAATCTACTACCTTTAATATTGCAACTACACCAATAAATAATATAGAAGATATCTACAAGGGAGTAAATGTTAGAGACAATGAAGTTCCTTACAATTATATAAGAACAACCGCGGATAATAGAATAATAATTGGTGGAGAAGACATAAACTTTCTACCAGACATATTTAATGAAAAATTATGTAGTAAAAGTTATTATAAGTTAGAGCAAAGATTAAAAAACTTATTTCCTAAATTAAATATAGAGATTGAGTATAAATATTGTGGTGCTTTTGCATCTACTCAAGATAATTTAGGGTTTTTAGGAAAGGATCCGAATAATTCAAAATTATGGTATTGTTTAGGATATGGAGCAAATGGTATTTTATTTTCTATGCTTGGTGGAATAATGCTCAGTAAATTATATGCTGGAGAAGTGGATGAAGATCTAAAACTTTTTAAAGTAGATAGGTTTGACTCATAATTTAACAATTTTAAAAACTATGATAGTAAAATACTTTTGTAAGTAAAAATAAAGAAAGGAGCAAATAAAATCACTTTGTTTTATGCTGGTTTTATTAGTGGAAAATATGTTTATACCGAATAGAGTTATATTTGAGATAGATTCATTAAAATATGATATGGCTAAGAATATTCTTACTAAGTTTGAGGACAATACTAATACTGAAATTATAAATTTGACATCCAATAGAGTTAAACAACACATTCCAGGTGATGATTTATTCTCTCAATATAGAGAAGGTAAGAAGACTTTAGTTGTTGGAACTAAGAAGAGTTTAAAGTTTCAATCATGTAAACCATCAGCTCATTACCAACTGCCTTTAGTAAGCGGATGTATGGGAGAGTGTGAGTACTGTTATTTAAATACTATGCTGGGAGATAAGCCTTTTGTAAAAATCTATGCTAATGTAGATGATATTCTTAAACAAGCTCAGAAATATATAGATGAAAGGTTACCTGAGATAACTATATTTGAAGGGGCTGCTACATCTGATCCTATACCTGTAGAGCCGTATACCCATTCTTTAGAGAAAGCTATAAGATTCTTTGGTAACATCGAAAATGCTAGATTTAGATTTGTTACAAAGTACAATGATATAGACTCATTGCTTAACTTAGAACACAATGGTCATACAGAGATAAGATTTAGTATTAATACTTCTTCGATTATAAATCAATATGAACACTTTACAGCCTCTCGTGATAAAAGAATAGAAGCAAGTATAAAGGTTGCTAAAGCCGGATATCCTATGGGCTTTTTAATTGCTCCTATATTTATTTACCCTAATTGGAAAGAAGAATATCATGATTTATTACTAGAATTGAGCAGTAAGATTCCAAATGATTTAAAATTTCCAGTAACTTTTGAAGTTATATCTCACCGGTATACTACAACAGCTAAGAATAGAATACTTCAAGTATTTCCTAAAAGTAAACTACCAATGAATGATGAACATCGTAAGTATAAATATGGACAATTTGGATATGGAAAGTATGTATACCAAAAGGAAGGCTTAGATGAAATAAAACAATTTTTCACAAAAGAGATAGACGAACTGTTTAGAAATAAAACAACTTTATATATTATATAATTATTTAAGTGTTGTTGTTTTATTAAATTATAAAATGAAAATAATAATTGTAAACTAACTACAAGCATCAAAGAAATCCTATGATTTTAATAAACATAGGATTTTTATATGCTTAAACAAATAAAAAAATTACTTTAGTGTATCATTTTAAAAAATCACCCCATATATTATCTTAGAGAAATAAATATAGTCTCAACTAACATTTTTAACTATTAATAATTATTTTATTAGTAAAAAATAGAGCTAAACTCAAAGGGTGATTCATTATATGAAAAGTGATAAAAGCTTAATGAATGTTAATTTAACTTCTCAAAATCAGGTCATATATAATGGCATGGAAAAATCAAATAAGTTAAAAGGGTTACTGAAGTTTTCAGGACCTGCATTTATAGTAAGTGTTGCCTACATCGATCCAGGTAACTTCGCAACAAATATTAGAGGAGGCTCAGCATTTAATTACAGTCTAATTTGGGTAATTCTTTGGAGTAACCTAATGGCAATTTTTTTACAAACAATGTCTGCAAAATTAGGAATTGCTACGGGTCACAATTTACCTGAAATGTGTTCCAGTGTATTTTCCCGTAGAACTAATTGGTTCTTTTGGATTGAGGCGGAACTCGCTGCTATGGCCACAGATTTGGCAGAGTTTCTCGGTGGAACATTAGGACTTTATTTGCTATTTGGGATACCCATGATTTACGCTGGGTTTATCATAGGTGCACTTACTTATCTAATTGTGTGCATGGAGAAATATGGTCAAAGGTTTGTTGAGTGGATTATTGGCATATTAGTGGCGGTCATAACCATTGCCTACACTATTGAATTGTTTTTAGCTAAACCTGACTGGGCACAGGTAGGTATCCACACGCTAATTCCGTCACTTCCTAATGGCAAAGCTATCTTAATAGCCGTTGGAATGCTCGGGGCAACGGTAATGCCTCATGTAATATATCTACATTCACAATTGGTTCAAGTCAGAAATAAAAAGGATGATACTGAAGAAGAAAAACGCAAGCATTTACGTATGGAGCGAATTGATATTACCATTGCCATGAATATAGCGTTTCTAGTCAACTCTGCTATGGTTATTGTAGCTGCAGCAGTATTTTTTAGAAATGGTATAGTTGTGGAGACGATTGAACAAGCACAAAAATCATTAGAACCTCTTCTTGGAGCACTATCTAGCGGAGCCTTTGGAATTGCTTTGTTGGCATCGGGTTTGTCGTCCTCAGCAGTGGGTACTATGGCTGGGCAAACCATTATGCAAGGTTTTATTGGCTTGAATATTCCTATGAATGTCAGAAGATTAATTACTATTGCCCCCGCATTGATTATCATAGCTTTAGGTGTTAACCCGATGTATACTCTAATAATGAGCCAAGTTGCCTTAAGCTTTGCACTTCCATTCGCAATTATACCGATGCTGGTGATCACCAGCCGCAAAGATTTAATGGGTAGCTTAGTAAACAAACGTTCAACTAAAGTAGCTGGTTGGTTTATTACAAGTATTATTTTAAGCTTAAATGCAGTTCTTATTTATCTGATTTTTACTGGTAACGTATAATTGCTACCAGTTGGCCGCATATTAATAGACAACCTAAATTTATTACTTTGTATAATACACATTTTTAACCTCTATATACTACACAATATAACTTATAGTTTCCTCACAGTAACTAAATTTCAACCTAATTTATAAATTTTAAGTTCTCCTACTCTTATTTATTTTAGTCTTTTACTATTTTTAATTATTAATACATATATTTTACTCTTAATTGCCATACTATTGATGAAATTAAATATGGAGGTGTTATTTATGCAAAAAGCTAAACAATATATTGATCAAAGTATGACAAATGTACAAAATACAGTTACATCATTACAACAAGCTCTTAGCTCAGCAGAAAAAGAAGAAAATAAAGCTAAAATTCAGTCAGCAATAGATTCTCTTAATTCTGCATCTCAACAATTATCTAGTTATACAGATTAAGACTAAAATTATATGGGGTTGTCTCAAAACTCAAAGTATTTTTTATAACAATTCAACCCTATCTGATTTTAAATTAAAAAGCGGATTCCTTGGAATCCGATTTTCGTGTATAAAGGAGGATTTTAATGATTATAAATACTAGTTTTAGTATTGAAGTGGAAGTAATTGAAGCGTTTAGAAAGGCTTGTAAAGAAATTTGTATTAACCAAAATGCTTACATACAAATGAAAATGAAAGAAATAATAAAATTAGTTACTACTCAGGCATTCCCAATAGGAAATGCCTGTGATAATATAAAGCGATGGTCGTAAACACCTCATGTCTAAAAAAGGGCTCAATAAATTAAAGGAAGCCAATAGGCGCTCCCCCTATAT
>JBLHPD010000109.1:0-15951 GCA_047624165.1 Clostridium sp.
TTTCTAGTTAAGCATTTTTATGCTCTTCATCAAATTTAGTGTAGCTTTTTAGTTCTCTTTTTAAAAGATTTGGAGTATCAAGCTTATAAGGACAGTGATTTTTACAGTGCCCACACTCTATGCAATTATTTATAAGCTCCATATTTTCTTTAAAGCTATCATTTAAGAATTCTTGATAAGGAGCTCTTTTAAGTAGAAGTGATATACGGGCAGATGTAGGAATTTCAATTCCAGCAGGGCATGGAAGACAATATCCACAACCACGACAAAAATCTCCTGAAAGTTCAATGCGATCCTTGTTAATAATGGACCACATGGCATCATCCAATAGAGGTGGATTTTTCTCGAGAGAAATAAATTCATCTAGTTCAGTTTCTCGTTGTATTCCCCATATTGGCACAATATTATCAAATTGTCTTAAAAATGCAAAGGCTGAGGCAGCATTAGTTATTAAACCTCCGGAAAGGGCCTTCATTGCTATCAGTCCTACATTTCTTTTTTTGCATTCATTAATTAATAATAAATCAGTGTCAGAAGATAAAGAACTTAAAGGGAATTGCATAGTGTCATATAGCCCAGAAGCGGTGGCATCCATAGCATTCTTTATTTTATGATTCGTAAGTCCTATAAAACGAACAAGACCTCTTTTCTTAGCTTCTAGAAGGCCTGCATAGAGACCTTCTGGATCTTCAGGGTCAGGAAGAATACTTGGGTTATGTAATTGAAGGATATCTACATAATCTGTTTTTAGATTTTTAAGACTTATTTGCAAATGCTCAAGTAAAGTTTTTCTGTCTTTGGCATGGCTTTTTGTAGCTATTATGATATTATTTCTCACATCTGTTAGAGAATACCCTATTTTTTCTTCACTATCAGAATATCCTCTTGCAGTATCAAAAAAGTTTATTCCATTGTCGTAAGCTTTTCGCAGAATACTTTTGGACTCTTCAAAAGAAACTCTCTGAACAGGTAATGCTCCAAAGCCACTTCTTGTAACCATAAGATTTGTTCTTCCTAATTTTATTTTATCCACTTAAACACCTCCATATTTTTTATCTACAACTCTTATTTTATAGTGTTAGAGTTTTTATGCCACTAATAATATAATAACACATATCTATATCTTGTCGAAAATATTACTATGGAATGATATAATAGAAGAATCATCAGAAAAAGTTCATGTATTTTTAAAATTGGCTAATAATACAGATAAGCGTAAAAAAATACTATAAACAAATTGAAACTGAGCATTCTGTTTAATAACTAAAGAATTAATTGAGTAATGGATTTTTAAATTAGGTATTTATAATAAAACTAGTAATTTAATGATGTAAATATGATAAAATACGTTATTAAGTATATGTAAACTATAAATGAATTATGCTAAAATAAAACTATGAATATTGTAGGAGGAAAATTTGTGGATACTACTGATTACAGAATTCTTGAGATACTTTTAGAAGACGGAAGAATGCCTATGAAGGAACTTGCTCAAAGGGTATCACTTAGTGCACCTGCGGTTGCAGAAAGAGTAAAGAGGCTTGAGGAAGAAAATATTATAACAGGTTATAAAGCGAAAATAAACTATTCTAAACTTGGGAAAAAGATTAATGTGCTTATAAATGTAGGTATAAATGTTCAGAGAAATAAAAAATTTATGGAATTTATTAAGAATGAGGATTCTATAATAGAATGCTATCATGTTACTGGACCATACTGTAATATTTTGAAGGCTAGCTTTGAGGATATTACAAGTCTAGAAAAACTTATTGGAAAGATACAAATGTTTGGAGATACTGAGACATTTATAATACTTTCTTCATTAGAAAAAGAACATATACTAAGCAATGAGGAAAAAATATATGATTATAATTATTATAACATTGAGGTAAAATAGTAAGCTAGGTATTAGAAGGAGGTTGGTAAGAATATGGATAAGTTAAGTCTTCAGCGTAAAGAAATAGAAGAAGTTTATGGTAAAATAAGCCCTTTTGAGCTTAAAGATAAATTAATTGATCTTGCAGAGGAATCAAAGAAAAGTGGTGCACACTCACTACTGGATGCAGGTAGAGGGAATCCTAATTGGATTGCAGCGTCGCCAAGAGAAGCTTTTTTTACTTTTGGTCAATTTGCGGTTGAAGAAAGCCGTAGGGTATGGAGTGACCACGACTTAGCTGGAATGCCAAAGAAAGAAGATATTTCAAAGCGTTTTATAGATTTTATAAGAAAACATCAAGATGATCCAGGAATTGAACTTCTTAGTAAAATGATTAATTATGGTATAACAGTGAAAGGATTTAATGCTGATGACTGGATTTACGAATTAGTAGATGGAATTATTGGGGATAACTATCCACAGCCAGATAGGATGTTAACTCATGTTGAAAATGTAGTTAATGACTATCTTATTCAGGAGTTATGCTATAATGAACCTCTTGAAGGAAAGTTTAAGACCTTTGCGGTTGAAGGTGCGACGGCTGCAATGTGTTATATTTTTGATACATTAATTGCTAACAATATATTGTCAAAGGGAGATAAGATTGCAATTATGGCTCCAATTTTCACGCCTTATCTTGAAATACCTCATGTACCACGCTATAATTTTGACGTTATTAAAGTTTTAGCTGATGAAATGACTGATGACGGTAGACGTACATGGCAATATTCTTCTAAGGAAATTGAGAAAATAAGAGATTCGAGTATAAAGGCATTATTTATAGTTAATCCAAGTAATCCAGCTTCTGTTGCGATGAAACCAGAAAATGTTAAACAGTTAAAAAATATTGTTGACAATGATAATCCAGATTTAATGATTATTTCAGATGATGTATATAGTACTTTTGTAGATGATTTTCGTTCAATAATGGCAGATTTGCCATACAATACAATTGGAGTGTATTCTTATTCAAAATATTTTGGAGTAACGGGCTGGCGTCTTGGAACTATCTCGCTTTATGAACACAATGTATTTAATAAATTATTAAAAGAGCAAGATGAAGATAAAAAGGAAAGAGCAAGGAGACGTTACGGAGGAATTTCTACTGATCCTGATAATATTGATTTTATTGATAGAATAGTAGCAGATAGTCGGCAAGTTGCACTTAATCATACTGCAGGATTATCGACACCACAACAAGTACAAATGGCATTCTTTTCATTATTTGCTATAGTTGATAAAGAAAATAGATATAAAAAATTAACAAAAAATATTTGCCGTAGGCGGAAAAAACTTTTATTCGAGGGAGTGGGAGTAGATTTACAGACAAATCCTTATGATGCGTCCTATTATACTCAATTTGATTTACTAGAGTGGGCTGGCCGAAATTATAATATTGATTTTGTGAAGTATTTACAAGAAAGTTTTAAACCAGTAGACATTCTTATACGCTTAGCAGAGCAATCTTCCATAGTGTTATTAGGAAGTAGTGGATTTAATGGTCCGGAGTGGTCTATAAGGATATCACTTGCAAATCTTAATGATGAATCTTATTCTAAAATTGGCGAAGTTCTTCATAAAGTAATGGAAGACTATGCAAATGAATGGAATGAATCTAAAACTACATAATAAGTATTATGTGAAAAAGTACAAGGGGCATTGAATGCACCTTGTGCTTTTGTTAGTGCATGTGGATTCTATTATTGTTAATCTATTATCAACTTTTGGGCCTTTTGAATTATTGTATTAAATTCAGGGGTATTATTTATCTCACCAATAGTTTTTGGTGTTGTAGGAGATTTAGAATAATCGTGAATTTTTAATTGGAACCATTTCACATCATGCCAATTATCAAATTTGTAGCCTACATTCTGATAAACGCCTATTGGTTTAAACCCAAAAGATTGATGGAGACCTTCACTTTTGATATTAGGCAGTGTAATTCCCGCATAAGCATTGTAATAGCCTTGTAATACTAATAATTCAAATAGTGCAAAATATAGTGCCTTCCCAATCTTTTTTCTATGGTATTGAGGTTTTATATAAATTGTAAAATCTACGGACCAATCATAGGCCTTACGCTCCATATATTCGCAGGCGTAGGCATAGCCTACAACAATACCATTAACCTCACATAAAAGCCAAGGGTACTTCTTTTGAATATTAGTTATTCTTTTGCCAAACGCTATTATTGTTGGTACTTCATACTCAAAAGTAATGACAGTATCGGTTATATAAGGCGAATAAATTTCTAAAATTGAAGCACTATCAGCCTCAGTAGCAAGTCTTATATTTTTATTTATTTGCATTTACTTCACCTCCTCAAAAGAGCAATGTGATCTATATTTAACCCATATCACAAGTAACAATATCAATACTATTGTAGAAATACCTGATAATATAAAACAAACTCCAGCTCCATATTTTTCGGCTACAAATCCCGAAAATAAGCTTCCTATAGGAGTAAATCCAGCAAACACAAGTGAATATACACTCATTACCCTCCCTCTGTATTCATCTCCAGAATTTAACTGCAACGTAGAATTAGCAGTTGTTGAAAAAAACAAATTAAATATTCCAGTTATAGCTAAACTTAAAGCAGTAAGATAATACAAATTACTCATTCCAGTGAAAATTAGCATTATGCCAATTGCAATTGAGCTACCTATCATAAGAATTCTATTTGGACCGCCTTTACTTTTTAGAGAAACAAGAAGTGCTCCAATAAGAGAACCTGCACCAAGGGCAGACAATAAAATTCCATATGTTTTTTCCTCCATATGCAGCACATTTTTCGTAAATACAGGTATCAAAACATTGTAGTTAAAAACGAATACACCCATAATACTAACTAATAACAAAGTTTCAAGTAAAATAGGGTTAGTTTTTATATATTTAAGGCCATCCGTTATTTCCTTAATAATCCCTTTTTCAGAAGTTTTCATTCTCACATAATTCACTGTTTCAATATGAACTAATCCATAGATTACTGCCATAAAGCTAAAACCATTTAATAAAAAACACCATCCTGCGCCAAGGTATCCCATAAGCATAGCTCCAATAGCTGGTCCAACAATTCTTGCTAAATTAAAAGTGGCAGAATTCAAAGCGACTGCATTCATCAAATCTTCTTTTCCTACTATTTCCATATTAAAAGCCTGCCTAGTTGGCATATCTAAAGTGTTACAAAATCCAAGACATAATGCCAAAACGATTATATATTCGTACTTCAATGTATTTGTAAACACTAATGCAGACAGTATAAAAGCGAGTAGCATGGAAAATGACTGAGTGAACAGCAATATTTTTTTCTTTGGAAACTTATCGGTTAGTACCCCAGCAAACAATGAGAAAAAGGTTACGGGTAAAAACTGCATGGCCCCAACAAGTCCAAGTAAAAATGGAGAACCTGTTAAGGAAAGTACTAACCAGGACTGCCCTATGGTTTGTGTCCAAGTACCTATTAAAGAAATACATTGTCCGAACCAAAAATATCTATAATTCTTATGTGTGAGAGCATGAAAGTTGTTGTTAATAAATCTATTTGCAGAAGCCTTTATATTTATGTTTATCATCTCCTAATGTAATGCAGCCTTGCTATAGACTTCTTATTTTCATTCATAGTTTTATACCTACGAAATTAGTTGCACTTACTATTAATTTAATAATAATGCATAGTAGTTTCCAATGCAACTATAATTTAATTATATAATTCCATTTTTTAAAATATAAGACATTCATAAATATAAAGTTTATTACAAGAAGGTATTATTTTATTTGGAATAAATTACTGATTTAATACATATAAGATAGTGGAGGTGGGTAAAGTTGAATAGAACTATCGTGTGCAGAGAGTGTGATAACAATAGAGTAACCATTGAGAAAATTGGACCGCAATTATATATAAAGTGTTCGAAATGTGGAATTACAATAATGAAAGCGGTGCATCTAGAATCTTGGGAAGAAAATATTAACAATATATATAAATTTAGAGCGAATATTTATAATACATATAAATTTAGGATGAATATTGATGATGACAGTTTATTTGAGGCTAATATAGTTAAAAGACAGATGAATAAGAAAGAGTCTGAAACTTTAAGCAAAGAAGATAGAAAAATTCGCTTATTATATGTAAAAGAATATGGATACATAAGGCAAATTGATGAAGAAGAGTACGTAGAAATAAGTAAAGCAAATACAAGAGAAGATAGACTAAAAACCAAAGTTGTAAGAATATTATAAATTTGTAAATTTATTTATGATTATTACCTAAAAATTATATAATAATATCAATGATTAAGTTTCTACACATAAATTCTAAAATTACCTAGTAGTGAAAATATGGAATGTTTTGAATGTATTAAGCATATTATATCTTATAGCATACGAATAAAGTATGCGACAGTTAGTAGCCATTCTTGCTAAGAGAAGGGCTATTTTTTAGGTTTTTATATTTTATAAAATATCTATTTATGATTATTTCTGCTTTGATGCCATTAATTTCTATAACTATAGTTATAGTTTTATTTAAAAATTATAAAATTGTATCAAAAAAATAAGGCCAGTAGGGTATAGCGGCTTTCAACAGAATAAGTCTACAATTCTTAAAAGTTTTATTTTAAAGAACTGTAGACTTATTAATATTTGCTGTGTTTCTAAAAGTAATTTATTTATATATGAATGTTATGAATAATATTGAAAAAGTATGATATAATAAAAAGTAATATAGAAAAAGAAACAATTTGTGCCAATTTGGTAAAAAACATTAAAAATTTTTAGTGTTTAATATATAATTCGTATATGTGGGAGTGAGTTTTATGTTAGAAACAATTATCAGAATACAAAGTATTGAACTCGAGGGATTTAAAAATATTCAAAAGGGATCTATTGAGCTATTAAGTTATAGACAAAAAAGCTACTACGATGGCAAGTCGGATGTAATAGGAATTTATGGACAAAATGGATCGGGTAAAACAACCATAATAGAAGCTTTTAAGTTGTTTAAAACAATAGCTAGTGGTGAAAAATTGCCAGATGATATTAAAAAATATATACATGAATTAGAAGATAAAGCGACATTAAAATTTATTTTTTACGTTGAGAGAAAAGATAAGAAGTTTTTAGTATATTATGAATTCTCTTTAAGAAAAAAAGATGAGCAAGCAGAATTATATAATGAAAAATTAAGCTATTCTGAAATAGATGAAGGTAACAAAAAAAGAAAAACTGACATAATAGAATACAATATAGATTCAAAAGACGCCTCCATTTCGCCTAAATTACGTTATAGCGAACTAATAAGAAACAATAAAGAAAATGAATTCAATCTTGAAGTATGTAAAAGACTATCAATTAAAGAAAAAACCTCTTTTATATTCAATGATAGTGTAGAAGACATTTTTAAAAATAGTAATACTAATCTTGATTATTTTAAAGCTATTGCTGCTATCAAGCATTTTGCTAAAGTAAATTTATTTGTAATAACAAATGAACATTCAGCTACTATAAGCCTTAATTTTATGCCGTTGAGCTTTAGAATGGGAAATAACGATGGTGCTACAAGTGGAGATATTGCAATTAATTTATTAGGTACATCTAATATTGATAAAAAAAGATACGATATAGCTGTTCAAATTATAAAGCAGTTAAATGTTGTGTTAAACACCATTATTCCTAACTTACAAATAGGAATTAATAACTTAGGAAATGAACTAACTAGAAATGCAGAAGAGACAATCAAAATACAACTTCTTTCTATTAAAAAAGATATAAGAATTCCTCTTAAATATGAATCAGAGGGTATAATAAAGATAATTTCTATTTTAAGTACCTTGATTTCTATGTTTAATAACCCTTCAATTTGTTTAATTGTTGATGAACTAGATGCTGGCATATTTGAGTATTTATTAGGTGAATTATTGAAAATAATTGAGCAGGAAGGAAAAGGACAGTTTATATTTACTTCTCATAATCTACGTGCATTAGAAATGTTAGAGAAAGAATCATTGGTATTTAGTACTGCAAATCCTCAAAATAGATTTATAAGAATAACTAATATAAAAAGTAATAATAACTTTCGAAATGTATATTTACGTGGTGTTGATTTGGGGGGGCTTAATGAGAGTATCTACGAAGAGACTAATAGTTTCGAGATCGCTCACGCATTTAGAAAAGCAGGTGACACTATTGGCAAAAATTAGAAAAATCGTCTTGTTTATAGTTGAAGGTATTACAGATAAAAATTCATTGGCTTTGGTTCTCTCTAAAATTATAGAAAAAGACAAGGTTGTAAAATTTAAGATTATTAACGGCGATATAACTGCGAAAAATGGAAATGATTTAAGTAATATACATTTGAAAATTACAAATCATATAAAAGAATTTGTTGCTAAAGATATATATCTAAAAAGTGATATATTGAATGTAATTCATTTAGTAGATATGGATGGTGCATATATCAGTGATGAATTAATTGTGCAAAAGGACATTGATAGTGTTGAGTATAATACGGAAAATATATTTGTTAAAAATATCGAAAATATAAAAAGTCGAAACAAACAAAAATCAGAGATTCTTAGCGAATTAGTTGATACAAGTACTGTTTATAAAAATTTGCCTTATAGTGTATACTTCTTTTCTTCTAATTTAGAACATGTGCTCCATAATCAGCAAAGGGTTCCGTCATACGAAAAAAGAAAATATGCTGAAATATTTGCAGATAAGTTTGTTATGAGTCCAACTAGTTTTATCGAATTTATGAATAGTTCAGAATTTACTGTAACTGGCAAGTATAAAGAAACTTGGGAGTTTATAAAAAAAGATGCGAATTCTCTAAAACGATACTCTAACTTCAATTTATATCTTAACAATTTAAAAACTGAATAATAATAGAGGTTATGGTCTTTATAATACAAAAAAAGATAGTTGAACGTACGGGCGGTAAAGTTCAACTATCTTTAGAAGACGATTTTATTATTTTTAAGCTATTTATCTACTAAGGTTATTGGTAGAACTATTTCTCCTAGCAAACATAGGCAAACACAATTCCAATATGTTTATTATGGTAGCATTCTTAGCTATTTTCATATTGACATCTCCTTATATATATATATTAATTGTGATGACTGTAAAAAAATAATGGCTATTACGTATTGTATTTATAAAGTAACATAAATTCACCTATTATGTAATTGCTTTTGTATAAAAGGTATAAATACGGGCATGAACAGAAAAAATATTTATAAAACATATAAAAAAAAATTAAATAGCTATATCCACAGTTATCATAGGAGAAATAAAAAAGTAAGAATAGCTAAATATAATGGTATTCTTACTTTTTTTCATATTTTAAAATTAATTGTATGTTATATAATTCAGCAGCATTTAATTCTTCATTAATGCCTTTAAAGCTAGTGTTTATTTTATACCAAGATTTACTGTTAAAATAGCTTTTAAATGGTTCAGTTTTAAATGCAAAACCATGCCTAGCATAGATTTCATTTTTAGCTAAAGTTAAGTTATCTTTCGTTAATATAGATACATCAGAATCTAAAAGCTTTTCACTTCCGCTTTTAGGAAAAATATAATATTCAGGTGAATCGATTTTATTTTTATCAGTGTCATCTGTAGATGTCGTAATATCTGATTTTGTATCAGTTTTTTTATCAGCTATATCATTATTAGGAGTAATTTTATTTTTTGTAGAAGGCTTATCTGAATTTTTAGTATTAGTAGTAGAAAATTTTGAAAACGAAATATAATAGCTTGCAAATCCCGTAGCTATTAATAATATTACAACACCAATTAAAATGAAACTTCCATTTTTGGGATTTTTGGTGTTAATTTCTTTTGAAGTAGTGTTTGATGCAATAGTTGAATTTTTTTTATTATTTATTAATTTATTTTTTGATTTTTTAGTACCACATTTCAGGCAAAAATTATCTTCTTCTTTTAATTGGTACCCACATTTAGAACAATGCACAAATTATCGTCTCCTCATTAAGCGTTATAATAGATATTATACTAAAAAATGGTCTGGATTTAAAGTTTATAAAATAAATAACAATAAATTCACGGTTAGTTTATAATATGTTGATAAACTTTGTTATAGAATTTAATATGTTCATATATGTTATACTAAAAATACATTTAGATATAAAAAGGAGTTGAAATTGGTTCTTTAAACCTAAAGAGGTAGGGTGAAAATGAACCTTATAATTATGAAATCCAAAAAAACTATATTTATAATTATTGTTTTTGTTTTAGTAATATATGGAATATATTATACTTTATATAACAAAGTTAATACAGTTAAGGTTACAATACCTGAAGGATATACAAATGAAGAAATAGGACAAACATTGCAAAAATCAGGATTGGTTACGCAAAAAGATTTTATAAATGAAACTGAAAATTGGAAAGATAATAATTTATGGTTTTTAAAAGGATTGCCAAATGATAAACATAAGTTAGATGGCTTCTTATTTCCAGCTACATATACGTTCTCAAAAAATGTATCAAGCAAAACAATAATAAATAAAATGCTTAAAACTTTTGAAATAAAAATTGAACCTAATAAGAGTGATATAACTAACAACAAACTAAATATAAGAAATATTCTAATAACAGCTTCTCTAGTAGAAAAAGAAGCCGCAAAAGATGTGGACAGGTCGAAGATAGCAAGTGTTATTTACAATAGATTAGATAAAAAAATGCCATTGCAAATAGATGCAACAATCCTATATGTAATTGGACATAAGGACAAGTTATATAATAAAGATTTAAAAGTGAAATCCCCATATAATACATATTTAAATAAAGGATTACCACCATCACCAATATGCAATCCAGGAATTAAATCAATAAATGCTGCTATCCACCCAGCAAATACTGATTATATTTATTATGTATTAAATAGTAAAACTAACGAGCACGTATTTTCTAAAACATATGCTGATCACATTAAAAATGTATCTTTGTATATCAAATAAATAGAAATATTTTATATGGTGGATGCAAATTCTATTATGTGGATTTTTTTTAATGGTTGATAATTAGATATGATCAGTATATTAATGTTAGGCTTTTTTGTTGGTTATTGCTATAATTGTATTAATACTATATTGACTTATAAAAAAGGAGCGTTATAATTATGAAATTTGTTACTTACATTAATAACAGTGAAGAAAGCGTAGGAATTATAACTGGGGAAAGGGTTATCCCTATCAATGAAATCTTTAATACTATAGGCAAAAAAAATGTTAGCTCTATTACTGAATTAATTGAAAATTTTGAGGAAACTACAATAGAAAAAATTAAAACTGCTATTAGTAGCAATAGTTTTAATTGTATACCATTAAATTCAATAAAATTACTTGCACCAATACCAAATCCAAAAAGAAATGTATTTTGCCTTGGTAAAAATTATGTAGAACACGCAAAAGAAATTAAAATGACTAAAATAGCAGGTACAGGCATTCCAGATTCTCCAATATATTTTACAAAGGTCGCTTCTCCTGCAATTGGGAATGAGGAGCCAATTAAATTTTCATATGATGTTACTGAGCAGGTAGATTATGAAGTAGAACTCGCTATAGTAATTGGAAAAGAAGGAATTAATATTAAACCTGAGCAAGCAGAAGAATATATTTTTGGATACACAATAGTTAATGATGTTTCAGCTAGGGATTTGCAGGGAAAACATATACAGTGGTTTAAAGGGAAAAGCTTAGACACATTTTGCCCTATGGGACCGTGCTTAGTACATAAAAGTGAAATTCCATTTCCTGTGGAGTTAGCTATTAAGTGCAGCATTAATGGTGAATTAAGACAGAATTCAAATACAAACAAATTAATTTTCAATATACCTTATATAATTAGCGATTTGTCAAAAGGGCTAACATTAAAACCTGGTGATATAATTTGTACTGGAACTCCGAGTGGTGTTGGAATGGGATTTGAACCACCTAAGGTTTTGAAAAATGGAGATGTTGTTGAATGTTATGTTGAAAACATAGGGACATTAATTAATAAAGTTGTCGTTATTTAGAAAAGTGTGTGTCTATCTAAGAACTAGAATATTAATACTTAATATTAGTGATTATAGACAGCTTTAAAATAAAAGATTGAAAATCAGGTAACTCCAAACGCTTAGCTTACTTCTAAGAGTTTGGAGTTATTATTTTACTATCAAAAATTGTAATATTTTTGTAATCCATTTCGCGATTTTGACCTTTATAATTAGATAAGATATAAAATCATGGAATGTATAATAACTATTATGAAAAGTAGCAAAGGGGGTATTATTTTGAAAAAATCACGACAACGACAACGACAACTTAGTAGAAAAAAAGCAATTAGAAAATTATCTTTAGTACTATTTATTTTTATAATTTTAACCTTTGTTACCATTAAAACTATTTCTTTTGTTTTCAAGGTGTTTAATGGAAATCATGCTATTAAAAACCCTAACGAAACAACTACTTCTAGTAATATCAATAAACATTTTAACTCTATTGCGATAGAGAAAAATACAAATACAGAAGTGCTGTTATCTGCTGTGGGGGATTGTACTATAGGAACTGACAGTAAATTTGGCTATGCAAATAGCCTTCCTGCTATGGTATCAAATTCTAATAATGATTTTTCTTATTTATTTAAAAATGTATATAGTATTTTAAGCCGTGACGATGTTACAATTGCTAATTTAGAAACAACCTTTACGGATTCAAATGACAGATCAGATAAGCAGTTTAACTTCAAAGCCAGTAGCGATTATGCTAAAAGTTTAACACTAGGTTCTATTGAAGTAGTAAACCTATCTAACAACCATATTTATGATTATAAAGAAAAAGGATTTGTTGATACCAAGCTAGCCCTTGCAAAAGAAAAGGTTGAATATTTTGGAGAAGGGTCAAAGTGGATAACTAAAATAAAAGAACAACCATTTGGATTTTTAGGTTATATGGGTTGGTCCTTAGACCAAAATTTCCTTGATAAATTAAAAGAAGATATAGAGGCATTAAAAAAGACTAACTCAGTTATTGTTATAAGCTTTCATTGGGGAAATGAAAACCAATATTACCCTATAGATGCACAAAAGGAACTTGCCCACTTCGCTATTGATAACGGTGCAGATATAATACTTGGACACCACCCCCATGTAATACAGGGCATTGAACAATATAAAAATAAAATTATCGCCTATAGTTTAGGAAATTTCTGCTTTGGGGGCAATTTTAATCCACGTGATAAGACAACCTTTATTTTTCAGAGTAATTTAAAGTTCACTAATAATAATTTGACATCTATAGGTGTACGCGTTATCCCTTGCAGTATATCTTCAGTTGATTATAAAAATGATTATTCCCCAACGCCACTAAATGATGATTCTAAGATAAACGCACTAATTAACATAAATAAACTATCTAAAGATTCAGGTTTTAAAATAAGTGATGAGTTTTTCTATATAAATGTCAATAAAAACTAAGGAATAAGTAGTTAAAAACAACTACTTACTCCTTTTTTGTTCCTCTTCTAACTACTTCTGCTTTTACTTCGTAATGATCATCTGCAATTAGTTGGTGATTAATAACCTGACCGTTTTGAATAGTATCTTTATAAGATTTTACCTTATACCCTATAAGAGGAAATTGTTCCTGAATAATTTCACCAACAAGTAGTGTAGAATCATCTATATATTTAGTAGGACCAGGATTAACAGCTTCATATATATCATTAACCAAATTATAGGATTTGCTACTTAAACTTGAATTAGCATAAATATTAAACGTTAGTATTTTATTTTGTACAACACTCTCAATAAAAGCAGGATAGGTTAAAGTATTGGTGAATTTGTAGTCTAAATTACCCCAATCTACCGTAGCATCCATTCCAAGCGGTATATAATTTGAGGGTATTGTATGATGATGCCTCTCTGTAGAATCAATGTTCGTCCTAATTATAGCATTATATAATGCTGTAGATACCTGACATATACCACCGCCATAATCTGTACTTACTTTGGTGCCAATATCAACTGGGGCGGGCTGATAACCACGGGCTGCCGTTCTTTGACCAACTGTGCCATTAAAACTAAAGCTTCCCCCTGGCATTATAAGGATTCCGTTTATACTTTTTGTTGCAAGTATTATATTAGTGGACCTACCATAAGAAGAGGTAGTAAAATTAGAAGTAAAACTTGAAAGTTTTGTATTAATAGTTTGAAGCTTTTCCGCTGTTATACTTGCTGTAATAGTTTCAATCTCTGCTTCTACAGAAATATTCAAAGCGTGTATATCTCCGCTTATTTTACTTAGAACTTCTTTTTCTAGTTTCTCATCCATAAGTTTAGAGCCTTTTATATCAGGTGTGATTTTAAAATCACCACCGATTTTAGAAATGCTTCCATTTTTAGAATCCTTATCAATATCTTTCTTCATATTGGCAATTAACTCATGAAGGGGCTTAGAGTCATATCCGAACTTTAAATTAAATTCCTTACTCACAGGTGTCTTAATCAGCTTATATTTTTCGTAGAAATTTAAGTCTTTACCGTAATCAAAAGCTTCTTTTATTATCTCGTCAACATTATATCCAGCATTTATTTTTGCATAATTCAATGAATAAGTTTTCAGTGGGGTTTTAATATCTATATTTTTAGTTAATATAGCAGATGAATATGTTTTAGACACCATATCTTTAGCTTCCACTATTGTTTTTTCAGATACGTCTATCTCACCAATTTTAACTCCTGGGTAAACAAGACTTGTCCATTTTTGTGTGTTGAAATAAATATAACCATAAAATCCACTCACACCCAAAACGACTATTAAGAGTGAAATTATTATTGCTGTTTTATTTTTTTTCATAAGTTTAATTAATCCCCCATACTTTATTATTCTTTTTATCTTAATATATAATATCATGAAAGCATTTAAGAAATACACCTTTTTATTTAAGAGTTGTAAAGTATTTTGATTTTTTCTTTTAAAACGGCTGTTTTTTTGGTAGAATGAAAAGTATCATAGTAACTCCGCGAGTGGAGCTAAGGAAGGAAAATTTTATGGCTATTAGAAATATTTTATTTGATTTGGACGGGACCTTGCTTGATACAAATGAATTGATTATACAATCTTTTAATCATACTTATAAAAGGCACTTGAATAAACAGGTGGATCGAGAAGAGATTATTAAAACCTTTGGAGAAATTTTAAAAATCACATTAGATAGGGAGTGTGGTGATGATAGTGAAGAAGCTATAAAAACCTATAGAAGTTTCCAAATTGAAAACTTTGAAAAATTGATTGCCATTCCAAGTGGTGTAAAGGAAGGGATGAAAGAACTTCATAGGCAAGGATATAAGCTGGGAATCGTGACTTCACGTTTGAATTATTCAGCTATCAAGGGACTAAAGCATTTTGGACTTATGGATTATTTTGAATGCATTATAGGAGCCGATGATACAGAGATACATAAGCCAGACCCTACCCCAGCATTATTGGCTTTAAAACAATTGGGAGGTAAACCTGAGGAGACCATCCTTGTGGGAGACAGTCCATTTGACATTTTATGCGGTAAAAATGCGGGGATTACTACCGTGGCTGTGGGGTGGAGCGCACTACCTATGGAGATGATTCTTAAGCATGAGCCTGATTATGTTGTAGAGAGCATGGAAGAACTTATGGCATTGGTTGCAAAATTAAAAGATTAGTGGTAGCAAAGTGCTCTGCGAAATATTTTTTTATAGCAAATAAAAACATGCTTTCGGAAAAAGGCCTTACGAAATCTCAGATTTCTTCAGGCCTTCTTCTTATTTGTAAATATCAATTTTTTATAGGCTTTTATTACAATATTTGTGCGGAAAGCCCACTCCTTCAGGTGTGGTATGGATAGCATAGCTTGTGTATAAATACATTGAAACATACACAAACTATGTTATTATAAGTTTATGGAAAATAAATATAGAACAACTAAAACAACTGTATCTTTGATTAATTATCATTTTATATTTT
>JBLHPD010000110.1:0-15921 GCA_047624165.1 Clostridium sp.
TGTTCTATATTTATTTTCCATAAACTTATAATAACATAGTTTGTGTATGTTTCAATGTATTTATACACAAGCTATGCTATCCATCCCACACCTGAAGGAGTGGGCTTTCCGCACAAATATTGTAAAAAGAATTAATTCTGAACTTATGGGAATAAAAAAAACAACTTTTGGAATTATCAGCTACTTTTATTTGGTTCTAAAGACTTCACTAATGCTAAAAAGCCTTCCTTTCTTAATTTATTTACAGCTATGCTAATAACTATGATGTTAGTAGATATACTTGTTGGACTTTAATCAATCACCTCCAGCATCTGCTGTTCATCAAATAATAGACACAATAAAAGGAAATATGTTAATACTATGTATATTATTAATAATACTTTTTGTAAACAGACCTGAGATTTTCCTCATGTCTATTAAATCTTATACAACATCCATTTACAGGTTGCAATTTCATACTTAATCTCAAATAACTTTACAGTATCGTCAATTAAGCTTTGACACTTATAAACAATCATAATGTTACCTGCAAGTTTTTCACTCTCTTTTACTATAACTTTGTCTATTTTTATAACTTGCATAGGCTCATCATCTACTTGCATTCTAAACCTTATAGGTCTTATAGAGCCTTTGTTATCTGTATAAGAAACCATTTCTATAGGTAAAGCTAAAACCTTCATATATTTCAACCTCCTCTATAATATTGCAGTCATTAAAGGATAATCTTCCTCCCCTACCCCTCCGCACATCGCACTTAGACCAGAATGAAGAAAACAGGACCTACTAATGGCTTTATGACCATACTTTAGCCTAATTTGATCAACTGCTTTGTTTAGCTTTCTATCTTTCTCATAATCAAAAGTATCAAGCAAATAACACTGATAAAAGTCATTACCACAAAAATCTGTTATGTGGACCCCTAAATGCCTTATTGGACTACCTTTCCATACATTATCAAATAAATAGCACACTGTTTCGTATATCTTTCTAGTTGAGTCTGTAGCTACTGTCAATTTCTTTTGACGTGAATAGAAACTGAGGTCACTTCCTCTTATACTTACCGAAACTACATTACAGCAGTTTTGTGAATCTCTTAAACGCATCGATACTGTTTCACATAAAGATAGCAATACTTTATGTGCTGTATTTTTGTCCTCAACGTCAAAAGCTATTGTTGTAGAATTGCCTATTCCCTTAATTTCAATATAGTTACTCTTTCTAACTTCTGAACTCTCTATTCCATTAGCATAATTATAAATTACTCCACCATGACTCTTGAATTTATTCTTTAAAATTTCTAAATCATAATTTGCTAAGTCTCCAATAGTATTGATATTTAAATTATGCAATTTAGGAGCTGTTGCTCTACCAACCATAAATAAATCTTCAACTGGTAATGGCCACATCTTTTGTTTTATTTCATGAGGGAATAGTGTATGTATTCTATTTGGCTTTTTAAAATCTGAGGCCACTTTTGCTAGTAACTTATTATTTGATATTCCTATATTTACTGTAAACCCAAGCTCTTTCACAATTCTTTTTCTTATTGTCTCCGCGAGCTCCATATAGTCTGGGTATAAATGCTCCATGCTAGAAAAGTCTAAAAAACTTTCGTCTATACTGAATCTTTGAATTTGTGGAGTGTATTCCTGAAATATTTGATTCATAGCAGAACTACATTTCATGTATAACCAGTACCTTGGAGGTACAATCACTATCTCAGGATACTTCATTCGTGCATTATATAAAGTTTCTCCTGTTTGAATATTATATTTCTTTGCGGGCATAGATTTCGTTAAAACTATGCCATGTCTAGACTCTTCATCTCCCCCTACTACAGAAGGGATTTCTCTTAAGTCTACTTGTTCACCCTGTTGAAGTCTGTAAGTAGCTTCCCAAGATAAATAAGCCGAATTAACATCAATATGGAAAATTAACCTACTCATAAACCATCTTCCTTTTTACCATTACTAGAACGTATGTTCTTAATTAGTATATCCTACTTTCATGATTTTTAGAAGTGGTTTTTTAAATATTTTTAACAATATTTAATAATTTTATATCTATTCTACTATATATGTATAACAATGATTAAAAAAAATGGTACCTTAAGAGGTACCTTTTCTTACTTAATTGAAAACTTATATATAGTGCAATGTTCATACTTCTGTCTTGCTTTAAGTATTGGCACCGGAAAATTTTTACGATTAATAGCATTAGGAAAGTATTGTGTTTCGAGGCAGAATGCACTTCTTTTTATGTATGTAGTGCCACCTTTTCCTGGTTCCAATCCATTAAGAAAATTTGCCGAATAGAACTGTAATCCCGGTTTAGTTGTGTAAACTTCCATAACACGTCCACTTTTCTCATCATAAACTTCAGCTGCCATCGAGAGCTTTTTACCACTACTATTAATTATCCAGTTATGATCATACCCACTACCAAATACAATTTGTTCATAGCTACTCGAAATATTCTCTCCAATATAAGTAAGTTTTCTAAAATCCATTGGAGTGTTATCTACTCGTGCTATTTCACCAGTGGGAATAGAGTATTTATCATTGACTGTAAATTTATCAGCATTAATCATAATCTTATGTTTTAAAACGTCTCCTGATCCCTGGCCTGAAAGATTGAAATAAGAATGATTAGTAAGATTTACTATAGTATCGTTATCCGAAATAGCATTATACTCTATTTTCAATTCATTTTCTTCTGTAACGGTATACTTTACTCTTACGTTAAGATTTCCAGGATACCCCTCCTCTGCATCTGGGCTAAGGTAAGAGAATTCAATACACTCCTTAGGTTGTTCTTTTTGTGATTCATTTTCTGCTAATAATTTTTCCTCCCAAACTACCTTGTCAAACCCTACTATTCCACCATGCAGATGATTTCCCCCTTCATTTTTAGCTACTTTATACTTGATTCCATTAATCTCAAAAGTTGAATTTTCAATTCTGTTAGCAACTCTTCCTACTGTCGCCCCAAAAAAGTTTTTATACTTTAAATAATCCTCCAATTTATCATAGCCCAAAACTACATCATCAAATTGGCCTTTATTTCCCTTAACCTTTAAAGATACTAGTGTACCTCCATAATTTGTAATTTCTGCAACCATACCCTTTGAGTTTTTAATAGTGAACAGATATACTTCCTTTCCATCGTAAGTTCCGAAATTCTTTTTTATACTCATAATTCATCCATCCCTTCTTTTTTAATTATAATAAATATTTGTTATTAATTTTAATTTATATCATTCCTATTTTTCTCTATTATACATAAAAATACCTTGTATAGTAGGTTTTTTTTCATTTATATACTTTATATAGTACTTCACAAGGCAACGTATTTTTATTTAAGTGGTATAATATGTCTAAAAATAAAATCAATGGTTGATATGGATCATTGATTTTTTTGAGCCATTTTCGTAAGTTAAATAAGTCCAAAACTTAGGAATGGGTCCAAAATATTGGATTATACTCAAGATAGCACTTTTCAAAGTTTACAGAGATTTAGAACTGATACTATTCCAATATTCTGGATACATCCACAAATTTAATATTGTTATACCTTTTGATTTATGTAGATTTACTGCATTGGCATGGTAATTGCTAATTTATAAGCATACTAACTTTAAATTTAGAAAACAATTTTATAAAAATTAACAGGAGGGGTTTTCATGAAAAGAAACTATTTAAACGTAAATGAAAAAGGACATCTAAACTTTTTTGGATGTGATACTGTAAAATTAGCAGAAGAATTTAAGACGCCTCTATATGTTATGAGTGAAGACGGAATAAGACAAAGTTGCAGGCAGGTGCGAGAGCAGTTTATGGATAAGTATCCTAATACCCTTGCTTTATATGCCAGCAAAGCTTTTAGTAGCATTGCCATGTGCAAAATAATAAAAGAAGAAGGTCTGGGCATAGATGTTGTATCAGGTGGAGAATTATATACTGCAATTAGAGCTGGCTTTCCAATGGAAAAGGTATATTTCCACGGCAATAATAAATCAAAGGAAGAAATTGAACTTGCTATAGATAATAATATTGGCTGCTTTGTTATTGATAGCTTTCATGAAGTTAAAATTTTGCAGGAAATCGCGAGAGCTAAAGGCGTTGTAGTAAGGGCTATTTTAAGAATATCCCCTGGCATTTCAGGTCATACACATGAATACATTTCTACTGGACAATTAGATTCAAAGTTTGGCTTCCCTATACAGGGTAATGTTGCTTTTGAAGCTATAGAAATGGTAAGAAAATGTGAAAACATAAAATATAGCGGCATACATTGTCATATAGGCTCGCAAATGTTTAACAAGGATGTTTATAAAGAAGCTGTTCATATAATGGCAAAATTTATGCTTGAATTAAAATACAACCTGGACCTTAAAACAGATGAACTAAATATAGGTGGTGGCTTTGGAATATACTATTCTAATGGCGATAAACCTCTTGCAGTGAGTGAGTTTATAGAAGTAATAATGAGTACTATATATCAAGATTGTAAAAAACATTCTTTGGAAATTCCCAAAGTTCTCATAGAGCCAGGAAGGTGGCTAGTTGGGGGAAACGGTATAACTCTTTATACAATAGGAGCTATAAAGGAAATTGAGGGAATAAGAAAATATATAAGTGTAGATGGAGGCATGTCAGATAACCCAAGACCTGCTCTATACCAAGCCGAAAACGAAGCTATCGTTGCGAATAAGGCTGATAAAGAAAATGAAGAACTTGTAACTATTGCAGGGAGATGCTGTGAATCTGGTGATATGTTAATCCATGATATAAAGCTTCCTAAAATGGAGGCTGGTGATATACTTGCGGTGCTTACTACAGGAGCATATAACTACTCAATGTCCAGTAATTACAATAGATTGCCAAGACCAGCAGTAATAATGCTAAATGATGGCAATGCAAGATTAGTTGTTAAAAGGGAAACCTATGAGGATATAGTACGGAATGATTTAGAATAAAAAAAGATATGATAATACCTATCATTGTGGATTAACTGGTTTACAGTGTCCAATATTGGTAATTGACAATAATCAGAATTAAGACAAGGTTAATTAAAATAAAATTATGAGTTGGGAATATTAGATAATGTATTAGTTATATCATTCGTAGTTATTATGACTGATTTATTATCAATGCTTGCAACTACATTATACGAGGAGGAATATATGATTTATAGGGATAGCTATGCATATGTATATCTTGATAATATTGACCATAATATAAAACAAATGAAAAATATAATATCTGATAAAACCAAAATAGCAATAGTAGTAAAAGCTGATGCTTATGGGCACGGGATCAAAGAAGTAGTTGATATTAGTGTTTTAAATGGAGTTGATTGTATTGCCGTAGCAACTCTTATAGAAGGATTATTAGTAAGAAAATATAATAAGAATATAGATATTTTAATAATGGGAAATACTCCAAGTCAATATGCTTTAAAGGCTATAGATAATAGACTTATACTCACAATTTTCTCAGATGATTCTTATAAACAATTGATTGGCATTTTGCAAGGAAAGAATATAAAGCCAAAAGTACACATAAAAATAGACACTGGATTTAATCGACTTGGTTTTAGAATAGACGATAATGCTTTTGAAATGCTACAAAAAATTTACAGTGATAATATATTAGAAATTCAAGGAATATATACTCATCTGGCTTTAAAGGACAGACAAAAAGACAAGGAACAATATGACTTGTTTAATTCTTTCTTAAAAAAATTAAATCAAAATAATATAAATATACCAGTCGCACATATTTGTGATAGTATAGGTGCAGTTTCATATCCAGCTTACCATATGGATATGGTAAGACTGGGAGCAATAATTTATGGGCTAAAATCATTAAGAAAAGAATACGAAAGCCTCGACCTAAGAATGGCTTTAAAACTTGTATCAAAGATATCTCATATAAAAACTATAAAAAAAGGCGATGGAATAAGTTATGATCATTCGTACGTTGCCCAAACTAATAGAATAATTGCAATACTTCCTATTGGTTATGCTGATGGTGTACCAAGAGAGTTAAGTAATAAGGGGTATGTCAGCATAAATGGAAGCAAAGCTCCAATAGTAGGCAAAATTTGCATGGACCAAATGATGGTAGATATTTCTAATGTTCCTAATGTAAAACTAAGGGATGAAACAATAATTTATTATGATGGTAGTGAAAACAGCATGTCTATAGATCAAGTAGCAATTATGTGCAATACTAATAAAAATGAAATTATTTCTCGTATAAGTCCAAGGGTGCCAAGAATATATATTAAAAATGATAAAATAGTGGAAGAAAAAATCCCTATTTTGGAGGGTCTATATGACTATTGATATTTTAAAAGAGGTACAAAATATCCAAGAATATATGATAAAAGTGCGGAGATATTTTCATATGCACCCAGAGTTAAGTGAAATGGAGTATAATACCCAAACATTTATCATAGATGAACTAGATATAATGGGAATTGAATATGAAAAAATAGCTGATACAGGTGTAATGGGTATAATAAGAGGAAAAAACGAGAAAAAAGTAATAGGATTAAGATCCGATATGGATGCACTACCAATGGAAGAAGCAAATGAAGTAATTTATAAATCTATAGTCTCTGGAGTAATGCATGCTTGTGGTCATGATGCTCATATGAGTATATTGCTTGGGACTGCGAAAATATTAAAATCCTATCAAGAGTTTTTAGATGGGACTATAAAGTTATTTTTCCAACCAGCGGAGGAAAGTGTGGGTGGAGCAAATAGAATGATAAATCAGGGGTGTATGATTAAACCAAATGTAAATTATACAATAGGACTACATGTCATGCCTTATATGAATTATGATATGGTGGAACTAAAAAAAGGCTGCCTTAATGCATCCACTGATGAAGTTAAAATTATATTCAATGGCAAAGCTTCTCATGGAGCTTATCCAGATCAAGGTTCGGATTCCATAGTTATTTCTAGTGAATTCATCTCATCTATACAAGGAATACTAAGCAGAAAAATATCCCCGCTTAATTCTGCAGTGCTTACATTTGGAACCATAATTGGGGGAACAAAACCTAATATAGTTGCAAGTAAAGTAGAAATAAACGGGACTTTGAGGACAATAGATGGTTCAACCAGGCAATATCTAAAAGATAAAATAAAACAAATGGCAATTGACATATCAAAACATCATGATGGAACCGCAGATGTAATAATAACTGCTAGCTACCCGGCAGTATTTAATGATGATATAACTATAGAGTTAATCGAAAAAGGAATAAAAAATTATTTACCCAATATTGGTATTCAATATAAACTAAGCCCAAGTATGGGCGGAGAAGATTTTTCTTATTTTTCACTGAAATCAAGAGCTGCATATTATTCAATAGGATGCAAGATTTCTGACAAGGATAATTATCCTCTACACTCCATAGATTTTGATATTGATGAAAGATGTCTCATGACTGGAGCTTCGACATATTTAAGCAGCATATTAACTTTACTTAAGGAAGGTGAATTTTAATGAAAATTTTTATAAGTTCAGATATAGAAGGGTAGCTGTGGTATATCTAGCTGGTATGAAACTGAGCCTGGGAAATATGGATATGAGGAATACAAAAAAATAATGAACCAATAGGTAGATTGTTATTGAAAATAAGTGATTTAACCTGTAAACTTGTTATTAATACAACTTATATTTTTTATATATTTTGGTATTACATAAATTTTGTTTTTTCTCTGTGTTTTTATTTCACCCACACTAGGTGAAAGAAGTACAACCAGTGATAGAATGCTAATATATCACTAGTTATAGAGTTAAGACTTAAAGATTTAGATGTAAGATTTAAAGAAAATACGAATAAAATAAAGCATTAATTGGAAAGGTAGGTAAAAACCGTTGCTAATTTACTAAGACGAATAATGTTAGAATATTTAAAAAGTAAATAAAACTTATTCACCGAAATCTTAGGTTTTAGTAGATTTTATGTACCGGTAGTAACTATGATAGAAAACGTACAAGTACTAGAAAGCTTAATGAATATTTTGTCTCGTGGCTTGGTATATGTAGATTTGGACAAGCGAATCCAAACCTATAATCAAAAGGCCAAAGAAATTACAGGGATTGACTTCGATCACAGCAATACACATGAATCAGGTCGAATCGTAGATGGTGATATCGTTATCATCGCCGATAATGATATGGGAGATGACGATGGTGATCTATCTATAACAGACTTGGAACTAATCAATATTCACGATAAGAAAATACAGCCTAGAGATATGCTCCTATGTGTTGGTGTATATAACAACAATAAGATCGATCCTTCTTACAAGTATTTGAGAGAACATCAGTTAGGATCACATTTTGTTTTGGACACAAACTATTTGGGATTCCATATTGTTGCGACTATAGATCCCATTGAAAAACGAATTACTATCAGCATCAATGGCCATAGCTTTCACTTAAACTATTTTAATTCCATTAGTAACATGGTTGTCATTGATGGTACCAATGGTCACATTAAGTTTTTTCAAATGCAAGGTTATAGCGTCCGAAAAGAAGCACCAGGAAATCTCGTAAGAGGAGGGTCTTTTCTTGCAAAGACATCGTCCTATGAAGAAATTTTTCCTCTTATTGGGAGCAAGCTACTAGATATATTCGAAGAAAACGAGCTTACTCGAAAGGTATTTGAACTTTTAGAAGGCAAGCAATACCACATCAAAGACGCCTTCTACGAAATCAATCGCCGTCCCATTATTTGTTCCATAATTCCCTCTCAAAACAAGGAAGATTCAACAAAAATTGAAGGTGTCTACTTAATGATTCAAGATGCTACAGAACTAGAAGTACTTTTAGATGACAGAAATCGTATTATTGAAGGTATTGAAAAAAAGCACCAAGGGCACACATTGTATCACAAAGATTTCCCTAAAGATGCCTTCAAAGAATTTGTTGGGAGCGGTCCAATAATTCAAGATGTAAAGTATCTAGCATATAAGGCTTCTCAAACTAAGTTCAATGTTATTATCACCGGTGAAAGCGGCACTGGAAAATCTCAATTAGCTAGAGAAATTCATAAACTTCAAAACATCAAGGGGCCATTTGTAGTAGTAAATTGTAATGCTATCACACCAACCCTATTTGAAAGTGAACTATTTGGCTATGTAGGAGGTTCATTTACAGGAGCTAATTCTGCTGGCAAAATGGGTTACTTTGAAACTGCTAACGGAGGAACCATTTTCCTAGATGAAATCGGAGAGATTTCCTTGAATACACAGGTAAAGCTACTTTATGTGTTACAGAATAAAACCATTTATCGAGTGGGCTCTTCTAAGCCTGTACAAGTGAATGTGCGGGTAATCGTAGCCTCAAACAAGAACCTAGAAGAAGAAGTGACAAAAGGAACTTTCCGCAGAGATTTATTCTATCGAATTAATGTGTTTCCAATATATATACCACCCGTACGAGAAAGAAAGTCTGACTTGTATCTTCTAATCAATCATATTTTACAAAAGGCTTGTGAACGTTATGAGGTACCTTTAAAGCAACTGTCTGGAGAAGCTCTAAGAAAAATGTTCACCTACAGCTGGCCTGGAAATGTTCGTGAACTGGAAAATATTATCGAAAGAGCTATCACTTTGTGCGAGTCTAGTCTAATTTATCCAGAACACATTAGCATTACTAATAACAGCATTTCAAAAACCATGAAGGAACTTTTGCAAGAGGAGGAAATACATATCCTACAAAAAACTTTAATACGCTACAAAGGTGACAAAAAAATGGTTATGGAGGAATTGGATATCTCCAAATCTGCTTTCTATGATAAATATAAAAAATACGGCCTATAAGTTTAAATTATTATGGCTTAATTCAAATAAACTGGAGGTAGTCTGTTAGAAATCCTACTGACTACCTCTAGTTTATTTACAAGTATAGTCCTAGAAATAGGAATAATAGTATTGTAATCAGGAAGGAAATATTAGAGATTTTAAATATTTCAAGGATATATTGTTTATTTTTCCCTATTTTAAGATTTGGCACAAATTTTGCTTCTACATAGAATATCAGATTGTAATTGTATAAAATTTATTGGAGCAATAAAAGGAGGATTGATGCCTATTACATTTACACTGAAGCACCTTTATATTCAAATTAATCACAAGGAGGAATAGTAACTATGATGAATTTTATATGGGTGGGATTAGTAGCAGTTTCTATAATTGCTGGTATTTTCACAGGAAACATAACCGCCGTTCAAGACGCTGTATTTAGTTTTGCTAAAGTTGCTGTCGATATCGTATTCGGTTTAATAGGTATCATGGTATTTTGGATGGGACTCATGAAGGTCGCTGAAGAAGCTGGCTTAACTGAAAAACTTGGACGTGCACTAAAACCTATTATGTGCAGATTGTTCCCAGAAGTTCCTGCAGATCACCCTGCAATGAGCTCCATGGTAATGAACATGGCTGCAAATGTTTTGGGACTCGGAAACGCAGCAACACCTTTTGGCTTAAAGGCGATGAAGGACTTACAGACTCTAAACAAGACTAAAGACATTGCAACAGATGCTATGGTTATGTTCATAGCTATAAATACATCTTCTGTAACTTTAATTCCAACAATTGTATTAGCATTGAGATCTTCTGCTGGATCTACAAATCCAACACAAATAGTTGGACCTGTCATTTTAGCTACACTAATTTCCACAATTACGGCTATTACTTTTGCAACATTATTTAGCAAGACTAAGATATGGAAGTTGGAAAATGTTATTGAAAAAGAAAGAGCTGCCGGTACATTACAGTTAAACGAAAATTATTCTGGAAAGTAAGAATATACTTAATAATTATATGCAAAACTAAAGGAGGATATATATATATGTTTTTTACAGTAATGGATTCCATATCCAAATATGCCATCCCATTGATATTATTGGTTATTCCTGTTTATGCTATTTTCAAGGGTGTAAAAGTATATGAAGTATTCACAGCTGGAGCGAAAGAAGGTTTAACAGTAGCAATTACAATCGTTCCATTTCTTGTAGCTATGCTTTGCGCAATAGGTATGTTCCGTGCTTCTGGTGCTATGAATTGGTTAGTGACTATATTAAGCCCAGTTACAAATTTAATCCACATGCCTGCTGAAATCCTTCCTATGGGTATAATGAGATCCTTTTCAGGTGGAGCTGCAGAAGGTATGTTAGCAGATTTATTGACAAAATATGGTGCAGATTCCTTGATCGGAAATATGGCTTCCATAAGTATGGGTTCCACAGAAACTACTTTCTATGCCATCGTAGTATACTTCGGCTGTATAGGAGTCACTAAGGTAAGACACGCTATTGCTGCTGGTTTATTAGCAGACTTAGCATCCCTAGTTGCAGCTACAGTAATTGCAAATATTATGTTCGGCTAATTGAAATAGAACATAATTATCGTTGAAAGGAGATTAGTATGAAATATCCAAAAAAATTAAAAAATGGAGCAACAATTGGACTAATTTGTCCTAGCTCACCAGTCTCTGTAGAAAGGTTACTGCAGTGTGAAAATGTAATTAAAAGCCTTGGATACAAGGTTAAAATAGCTGACAATCTTACAACTAACTATGCAGGATATATGGCAGGAGACGGAGCTATCAGAGGCAAGTGGATCAATGCTATGTTTGCTGATCCTCAAATAGATGCTATCTTCTGTTTAAGAGGTGGTGATGCTGGAAGCCGTGCTATGGAATTCTTAGATCTAGAAATGATCAAGAAAAACCCAAAGATTTTTGTTGGATATAGTGATATAACAAGCATGCACCTCGCATTCACACAGACTTGCGAGTTTCCAACCTTCCACGGACCAATGGTATCTTCCAACATGGTTGAAAACTTTGATGAAGAAACCAGGGAAAGTTTTTTTAAGGCTCTTAATGCTAATGAAGCTTATGAATTTAAAAACACAAAGGGCCAGGAACTCATGGTGTTAAAAAAAGGAAAGGCAACGGGGGAATTGATTGGTGGCAACTTGGCACTTCTTGCCTCATCCATTGGAACCTCATATGAGCTGGATACTAAGGGAAAGATTCTATTCATCGAAGAAGTTGATGAAAAAATGAATCGCATTGAGCGTTTTGCTTATCAGCTTCGCAATTCCGGCAAGTTTAATGATTGCGCAGGCATCATTTTAGGACAGTTTATTGACTGTGAAAACAAAGGTATGCCTAAGTACACTGAAATTGAATGTTTTAAAGACATATTGAGAGGCATCGACGTTCCTGTAATGTACAATATTCAGTCTGGACATGATTACCCTATGATGACGCTGACATTTGGTGCAACATGCACCATGGACACTGCCGCAAAAACAATTAGCTTTGCGGCTCCAGAAAGATAATAAAATATTATGAATGTGGTGACATCAACCATACTTTGGTATCACCATATTATTAAAAGACAATTTTATATGATATGCTTCTAAATGGATTGTTTCTGATTCTTTGAAGTCAATTGGAGGACAAATGAAGTTTACTAAAATGCATGGCGCTGGAAATGACTTTATTATTATTAACAATATTGAAGAAAAAATTCCAGTTGAAAAGCTAAATCAAATTGCTAAAACCCTTTGTCAAAGAAGACTATCCTTGGGAGCTAACGGACTTATGGTAGTTGATAATCCTTGCTATGGTGGTGATTATAAAACGCGCTTTTACAATCCCGACGGCAGTGAGGCTGAAATGTGTGGGAACGGGGCACGTTGTATTGCTCGTTATGGCTATGAGAAAAAGTTAGCAGGTGAAACCCCAAAAATAGAAACCAAAGCAGGCATGGTAACTGGTTGGAGACAAGATTCGCACCAGTACAAGATTCGCTTAAATAATCCTAGTTTGATTAAATTAGAGTACAACTTAGAAGTAGATGGGAAAAAATACGTATGCTCTTATTTAGAACTAGGAAATCCAGGGATTCCTCATGGAGTAGTCAAGATAGATGGGCTCAAGGATATGAAAGAAAAGGATCTGTGGGACTTGGGGAATAAGCTTCGTTATCACAAAGAATTTCAAAAGGGGGCAAATATAAATTTCTACGAAGTCGTTGGAATTGATGAAGTTTTAGAAAAAACCTTTGAACGTGGAGTGGAAGATTTTACACTTGCATGTGGAACTGGTACAGGTTCTACGGTAGCAGTACTGACTTTATTGGGAAAAGTAAGCGGCGAGCATGTGAAAGTACATGTACCTGGAGGTGAACTTTACATAACCATAGTTAGAGACAAAGATCAAATCAAAGAAATTTATCTCACTGGTCCAACTAATATTGTGGCAGAAGGCGAAATTACCGACTAGGATTCTCATATCTGTTTTTGTTATTTGGAATTGTTTTTGACTATAGTACTTAATTTTCTTAATAAAGATCAAGTAACCTAATGAAGCTGGTAAAAGGAGAAAAAAATGTACAAAATTAAATACTACTATTCCTCTGTATCCAAACAAATTTTTATTATAACTTTGATTTTAGCTATTGTGACTCGGTTGATTCTTTTCTTTGTGGGAGGCTTCTATGAGCAGTTTAATACGTTTCTTTCCATTCTGATGTACATAGTGGCCTTGTTATGTTGTATATTTTTCTTTACAGCGTACAAATTCTTTTACTCTGAGTTTGATGAAAAAACAGTTACTTCATACAATTTGCTGCTTCGCCAAACAAAAGAAGCAGACTTGTCCAAAGTAGAGAAGGGGCTGCTATCAAAATCAGGAATCAGTCTATATTATGACAAAACAAAAAAACCTAATTTCTTCATTCCATTCTATAATTTTGGAAACATATCCCCTGTTGGAGTAGAAAACTTTACAATCATGCTCCAAAACCTAGGAGTGGAAATTGAAAAGCAATATAAATACCTGCCCGGATATGGTAAGTCCTCTACATTGTTTAGCTATGGGTATATAATAATCAGCATAATAACCTTTATAAACTCCTTCCAATATGGTATTCTAGTGATTCTAATTTTATTTTCCAGTGGTCAACAATAAAAGTAAGCAGTCACTAACAACGAAATCAAAAAAATGCTTTTTAAAAATCTTTTTAGATAATGTTGAATTTATATATGAATGATAATATGGATGATATTTTTAATAATATGATTTATGAAGTCTCGGAAGGACTCATAGTGGTTGATCAACATGTAGTAATTAAATATTATAAAAATAAGGTATAGTGATACACACTATACCTTATTTTAATTTATATTTATGTTGTTATTTCAAATATTAAACTGAAATTATTTTTTATTCCAAGACATCATTTTTCTAAGTTCTGCACCAACTGTTTCTATTTGATGTTCACTTTCTATTCTCTTTGTTGCATTAAAGAATGGTTTTCCAATCTGATTTTCAAGAAGCCAATCTCTAGCAAAAACTCCTGTTTGAATATCTGTTAATACTTCCTTCATAGCCTTTTTTGTATCTGCAGTTATTATTTTATTTCCAGTTATATAATCACCATATTCTGCAGTATCACTTACTGAATATCTCATCATGTTTAAACCACCTTGGTTTATTAAATCTATGATAAGTTTCATTTCATGACAACACTCAAAATATGCCATTTCTGGTTGGTAACCAGCTTCTACAAGAGTTTCAAAACCAGCTTTTATAAGAGCTGTAACACCTCCACATAAAACTGCTTGTTCTCCAAATAAATCTGTTTCAGTTTCTTCTTTGAAAGAAGTCTCCATAACGCCAGCTCTTGCTCCACCTATTCCCAAAGCATAAGCTAAAGCTACTTCTTTTGCATGTCCTGAAGCATCTTGATGTATAGCTATAAGACATGGCACTCCTCTACCTTCTAAAAACTGACTTCTAACTGTATGTCCTGGTCCCTTTGGAGCTATAAGGAACACATCAATATCTGCTGGAGGAACTATTTGGCCAAAATGAATGGAAAAACCATGAGCAAACACTAAAGCTTTATTTTTTGTAAGATTAGGCAGAATGCTTTCTTTGTATAATTGCCCTTGCTTTTCATCATTCACTAAGATCATTATAATATCAGCTGCCTTAGCTGCATCTGCTGCAGTCATAACTGTGAGTCCCGCTTCTTCAGCTTTTGCCCAAGACTTGCTCCCTACATAAAGACCAACAATAACATCAACACCACTTTCATGTAAGTTTAATGCATGAGCATGTCCCTGACTACCATATCCTATTACTGCAACCTTTTTTCCTTTTAAGTTATCTAAATTACACTCTTGTTCATAATACATTTTCGCCATTATTAATTCCCCCTAATTATTTTTTATTTACACTTTTAGATTATTGTCTCCCTTTCCACAAATGACTAATTCCTAGTAAATTTGTTATTCATTTCAACTTTTTATGTATCTTAACATCAAAAAAATAGATTGTCAACAAAAATCAAAATATTTTTTCAACCTTAATTAAAGCCTTATTTATTAGCAAATTTCAGTTGATTTGTATGATTTTTTTGTATAAAAAAAAGACCCTTCGCCTGGGGCGAGAAGTCTTTTCGCGGTGCCACCCAATTTATATCTTAATTAAATAACGGCAGTGCCGGCACAGCTTACCTTAAGTCAAAGACTTTTTTCAGCCTGCAGCTCCAGGGTGATTTTCTTCATTTGATAATTCATGGGCTTTCACCTACTCCCACTCTCTTATAGAACATCAAAATAACTACTCTTCCCTATCAAAGCTTTTAAAATTATAAGTAACTTTTCTAAATTTGCATTTGCTTGTTACACACTATACTACTAATGAAAAAATATGTCAATGTATTAATAAAAAAAACATTATTTTTTCATAGTTACTCTATACCTTATGAATTTTTATACGTCAATAAATCCCCTGCTCTCTTCATTATAAGATTCATTTGTGAATGATTTAAACTCTTTTTTATATCAATTTGCATCAAAAATTG
>JBLHPD010000111.1:0-15774 GCA_047624165.1 Clostridium sp.
TATTTATTCATAGCCTCTTGAACTGCAACCGCAACTGCAACTGTAGCTCCAACCATAGGGTTGTTACCCATTCCGATAAGTCCCATCATTTCAACGTGAGCTGGAACTGATGAAGAACCTGCGAATTGTGCATCTGAGTGCATTCTTCCCATTGTATCAGTCATTCCGTATGAAGCAGGACCTGCTGCCATATTATCTGGATGAAGAGTTCTTCCAGTACCACCACCTGATGCTACTGAAAAGTATTTCTTACCTTGTTCAATACATTCTTTTTTGTATGTTCCTGCAACTGGATGCTGGAATCTTGTTGGGTTAGTTGAGTTTCCAGTTATAGAAACATCTACGCCCTCAGAATGCATTATAGCAACGCCTTCTCTAACGTCGTCACAACCATAACATCTAACTTTTCCTCTTTCTCCCTTTGAATAAACAGTTTCATTAACTATTGAAACCTCGCCAGTATAGTAATCAAACTTAGTTTGTACATATGTAAAACCGTTGATTCTTGAAATAATCATAGCTGCGTCTTTTCCAAGTCCATTAAGAATAACTCTTAAAGGCTCTTTTCTAACTCTATTAGCAGATCTTGCAAGACCAATTGCACCTTCAGCAGCTGCAAAAGATTCGTGTCCAGCTAAGAAAGCAAAACAAGCTGTTTCTTCTTTTAAAAGCATAGAAGCAAGATTTCCGTGTCCAATACCTACTTTTCTATCGTCAGCAACGGAACCAGGAATACAAAATGACTGTAAGCCTTCTCCTATAGCAACAGCAGCATCAGCGGCCTTTGTACAACCCTTCTTTATAGCTATTGCAGCACCTACAATATAAGCCCATGAAGCGTTTTCAAAACAAATTGGTTGGATTTCTTTTGCAATTGTATAAGGATCTATACCCTTTTCATCACAGACAGCTTTTGCGTCTTCTAAGGTGTTCATTCCATATTGCTGAAGTACGGGTATGATCTGATTAATTCTTCTATCATAACTTTCAAATAATGCCATTTAAATTCACCCTCCTTTTCTTATTCTTTTCTTGGATCTATAACTAATACAGCTTCTGCAAATCTACCGTAAGTACCAGTAGCTTTTTTCATAGCGTCATTAGCATCCATTCCTGTTTTAACCATGTCCATCATTCTACCAAAGTTTATAAACTCATAACCAATTACTTGACTATCTGCGTCAAGTGCTACTCTTGATATATAACCTTCAGCCATTTGCAAGTATCTAACACCTTTAGCTAAAGTTCCGTACATAGTTCCAACTTGGCTTGTTAATCCTTTTCCTAAATCCTCAAGACCTGCTCCTATAGGTAGTCCACCTTCTGAGAATGCAGTCTGAGTTCTTCCGTATACTATTTGAAGAAATAATTCTCTCATTGAAGTATTTATAGCATCACAAACTAGGTCTGTGTTTAAAGCCTCAAGTATAGTCTTTCCTGGTAAAATTTCAGATGCCATAGCAGCTGAATGTGTCATACCTGAACATCCTATAACTTCAACTAATGCCTCTTGTATAATGCCTTCCTTAACATTTAATGTAAGTTTACATGCGCCTTGTTGTGGAGCACACCAACCTATACCGTGTGTTAATCCTGAGATATCTTTTATTTCTTTTGATTGTACCCATTTTCCTTCTTCTGGAATTGGTGCAGAGCCATGATTTGGACCCTTAGCTACACATATCATGCTTTCAACTTCATGTGAATAAATCATTTTATAATCTCCTCCCTACATAAAAAATATTGTTTCTAAAAACTCAATCGCTTATACTTTAACAAACTTAGCCTCATCCTACAATAGATTTATATAAAAAATCAGAAATCTATATTATTTAAAAATCATTGTACAATTAACACATTTCTGCGCCTCTTTGTAAAACTGCTACGCCTGTACGGACAATTTCTTTAATGCCATACGGTTTCATAAGTTCAATGAATGCAGATACCTTTTCTTCATCCCCACTTATTTCAATAATCATACTCTTTGAATTCATATCTACAATATTACATCTAAATACATTTACAGTTTCTATAATGGAAGACTTTGTGGTTTGTTCTAGGGTTACTTTTATTAGTGCTAACTCTCTAGAGATAGATTTTTCAGCATTTAGCTCCAATACTTTTATTACATCTACTAACTTGTTTAATTGTTTTATAATTTGTTCAGTGATCTGCTCATCCCCACCAACGATAATTGTCATACGGGAGATACTTGGATCATCTGTGATACTAACAGTTAAGCTATCAATATTATAACCTCTCCGGGTAAATAAACCGGATATTTTACTTAAAACACCTGAATGATTTTCAACTAATACAGATAAAATGTATTTACTCATAATTTTCACTCCCTTCTATAAAGTACTCTCGTCTGGATCTACAATACATTCTATCAAAAAAGATTTATTACTTACCATCGCTTCTTCAATTGCTCCTTTTAATTCTGAATTAGAGTTAACTTTTTTTCCACGAAGCCCGTAAGCTTCTACTAATTTTACAAAATCAGGATTTCCACTTAGACTTACAGCATAACTATTCTTATACAAATTGTTTTGATACTCGCGAACCATACCAAGATTTGAATTGTTAAATAATAAGAATATTATATTTAAATGATTTTGTGCAATAGTTCCTAGTTCAAACATACTCATCTGAAAACTTCCATCCCCCATTACTGCAACCACGCGTCTATAAGGAAAAGCGATCTTACAACCAACGGCTGCTGGAATAGAATATCCCATTGTTCCTAGGCCCCCACTAGTTAAAAATCTTCTATTTTCCTTCATATCAAGATAATGAGAAGTCCAGATTTGATTTTGTCCTACATCTGCTGTAATAATAGCATCTTCTTCTACCATTTTGGAAAGTAGCTCCAAAGCATATTGAGGATTGACTTTCTCGTTTGTTGGTCTATTTTTCATATATTTTTCTTTCCAACTCGCAATTTCGTCAAGCCACACTTTTGTATCAATCTCTGTTATTCCGTAAGTAAGGTCTTTTAATATTTCCTTGCAATCACCAACTACAGGAATGAGAGCACTAAGATTTTTACCTATTTCTGCTGGATCAATATCAATATGAATAATATCTGCTGCTTTTCCAAAGCTCTTAGAACCGCCTGTTGCTCTATCGGCAACTCTCGTTCCCACTAGAATTAAAACATCGGCCTCAGCTATTGCCCTATTTGCGTATTTAAAACCATGAGATCCAATTAATCCAACATTATATGGATATTTTGATGGGAGTCCATCCTTACCCATTAAAGTATGTACCATTGGTATCTTAGATTTTTCTACAAATTTTAGCAACTCTTTTTCAGCATTTGCAGACATGACGCCCCCACCTACACAAATAAGAGGTTTTTGGCTATTTTTAATTCTTTCTAGTGCTTTTTTTATTTGTCCCTTATGACCATAAATGGTAGGCTTATATCCTCTTATATTTACTTGTGCCGGATATTCAAATTCAATTTCTGTGTTTTGAATATCAAGTGGAATATCTACCAGTACCGGACCTGGTCTTCCTGTTTTTGCAATATAAAAGGCCTCTTTCATAATTCTAGGAATGTCCTTTACATCTTTTACTAGATAACTATGTTTTGTGAAAGAGTCTGTTGCGCCAATGATATCCGCTTCTTGAAAAACGTCTTTTCCTATTAGATCTGTCCGAACTTGTCCAGTAATTGCTACCATAGGTATAGAATCCATATAGGCAGTAGCAATTCCAGTTATAAGATTAATAGCTCCAGGTCCAGAAGTTGCAATACATACGCCTATAGTCCTTGTTGCCCTAGCATATCCACTAGCACTATGCCCTGCTGCCTGTTCATGTCTTACGAGTATATGTTCTATATCAGAATTTCTTAATGCTTCATATAAAGGGCCAACTGGAACCCCCGGGTAACCAAACACTATTTTTACATCTTCCTTTTGTAAACATTTAATTATTGCCTGCGCAGCTTTCATTTTTGCGCCTCCTTTAAATTTGAAATTAGCCTTGCGATATAATCTCTCGAATTCTATCTACATCCTTTTTATATGAATTAGGATTGTGAGTATAAAAAAATAGACCTCTTCCCATTGGGGCGAAAAGTCTATCGCAGTACCACCCATTTTTATATCTTCATTTTTTAACGACGTATAAGTTATATACACCGGCACGGCTTACGGCATATAATATTTTTATATTACGCTATATAAGTATAATATAAAAGCATTATGCTTTCAGCTTACAACTCAAGGGTGAGATTCAACATCAGAAATTTGTGGATTCACAGCAATTCCCACTCTCTGAAAAATGTTCATGATGTTTACTATTCCTATCGCAGTTTTTAAAATTATTAAATTATATTGAACATTGGGCTTCTTATATATATATCACTAGATAATATGCTTTTGTAAAATATTCCAAATAAATTTGAAAATAAAAAATAGACCTTTCGTTTTTGGGGCGAAAAGTCTATCGCGGTACCACCCATTTTTATATCTTAATTTTATAACGATGTACAGCTTGTATACACCGGCACGGCTTACCTTATATGTTTTATATATAATAATAAAATATATAATTACAATAAATTTCAGCTTACAACTCAAGGGTGAGTTTCAACATTAGCTATTTATGGGTTTACACCATCTCCCACTCTCTGAAAAACATGCAGGATGTTTACTTTCCCTATCTCAGTTTTCTCAATATTCAAATTTATTTTCTATGTTGTAAATTAGTATACTTTATGAAATTCTCTTTGTCAACATCTTTTTAAAATATTTTACAAAATATAAAAAAAATAAGTAATTAACCATATTTAAACACATTATAACTCAATGGCTGTAATAAAGCACATTAATGAAACGATCAATGTGCTTTATTACAGCAAATATTATTATATTTTCTTATTGCCAGTCTTCATATTCACGTCCTGCTCCAAAATAGTTTACATTATAATTCGAGTTATAAAATTCAACTTTATTTTGTGTCTCTTCCTCAAAGTTGTCATTTCTTTCTGTCTCTTCCAAATAATCCACTTTTTCATTTAAATTTAACATTTTTATATCCTCCTTTTATTGTAAAACTAATTCTTGAATTGATTTTCCTGGTGGCACAATTGGATATGCGCCTTCTTCCTTATCTATTACACAATCTATAAGCAAAGGTTTTCTCCCAATCTTCACAGTTTTAAGAACACTTTCTAGTTCATCTACACTCGTAACCTTGTATCCTTCAATTCCATACGCTTCTGCCAGCTTTACATAGTTTACATCATCATCAATATCTGTTTCAGAGTATCGTCCATTACTGAACATTTTCTGCCACTGCCGGACCATTCCTAATGTATGATTGTTCATAATCACAGTAACTATAGGAAGGTTATACTTTGAAATCGTCTGAAGCTCATTGCAACTCATTCTAAAACTTCCATCGCCGGTTATTAAAAGTACACGTTTATCCAAATTTGCCATTTGACCTCCAATGGCAGCCCCTAATCCAAATCCCATGGTCCCTAGTCCCCCAGAAGTGATAAATGTTCTAGGCTCCTTAAAGTTCCATTGTTGTGCCGTCCACATCTGATGTTGTCCTACATCTGTTGTGACAATTATATCTTCCTCAAGAGCTTCATTTAAACAGCGAAGTACGCTGTGATGTGTTAAGTTAGGTTCCTCCTTATAATCACTTTTAGAGTTTGCTAAATTTACAACCTTCCAGCTTGCTATTTCATCATGCCAAGATTTTCTATCCTTTTGATCCATATATAAAATTAAAGTTTCCAAAATTGTATTCATATCACCAACTATAGATAAATCTACTGCCTTATTTTTATCTATCTCAGTTTCATCAATATCAATATGAATGATTTTTGCAATAGGTGCAAATTCGTCTGCTTTCCCAATTACTCTATCACTAAATCGTGCGCCAATTGCTATAATTAAATCACTATTGGTCACCGCCAAGTTAGTTTCACGAAATCCGTGCATTCCGAGCATTCCCAGTGATAATTTGTGGTTTCGTGGAATCGTACCAAGCCCCATCAATGTATTTGCTACAGGAATATCTCCAGTTTGTGCAAACTTACATACTGTCATTGAAGCATTACATGTTTTTATTCCTCCGCCAGCATAGATTATAGGTTTTTTTGCAGACTGAATCATTTTTACCGCTTCTTTTATTTTCTCCATTTCTATATTAGCAGTAGTTTCTTGTTTTTTATTCTGTTTTTTTGGCTTTTCATATTCCGCTTGACTTAAGAAAACATCCTTAGGAATATCTATAAGCACTGGTCCTGGTCTCCCGCTTGCTGCTATTTCAAAAGCTTTTCTTATTGTATCTGCTAAGTTCTTTTCATCTTTTACAATATAACTATGCTTTGTAATAGATAAAGTAATTCCCATTATATCTATTTCCTGAAAAGAATCACGTCCAAGCAAATTTCGTGGAACCTGACCCGTAAATACAACCATTGGAATTGAATCCATATAAGCGGTTGCAATTCCCGTAATGGTATTCGTTGCACCCGGCCCTGAGGTTACAATGCAAACTCCAACCTTTCCTGTTGCTCTTGCATAACCATCTGCTGCATGAACCGCCGCCTGTTCATGAGCCGTTCTAATATGTGTAAAATATTCAAGTTCATCATAAAGTGCATTATATAGTGGAATCACAGCTCCACCCGGATATCCGAAAATAATATTCGCATCCTGCTCTTTTAAACACTCAAGCAAAATTTGAGCTCCATTTAGTCGCATTGTCTCACCTTCTTTTCAATACATTTTTTCAGTTAATTTTCTGAAACAAACTCTTTAATCTCATATATATTTATGATTTTTCTGAGCTGCATCATCGCTTGTTCTATCCCTAAATTATAGCCTTCATCTATTGTTATCTTTAAATCTGAATACCCACCAATTTCACATTCTGTCATTACAAGTCCCTTTATTTGAAATTCTTTTCTTCTTAAAGTATTAGTAACTCTTACTAAAACATCTATACCTTGTTCAGCCTTCGCGCTTATAGTTCTATACATTACAATTCCTCCTTTTGGGACAAATAAAAAATCTTCCATCCCTATAAACATATTTATCTATGCTTATAGGGACGAAAGATTCGTGGTACCACCCTAGTTTGTAATTTATTTTTATAAATTACCTCCATTTTTAGTCAAAAGAATTAAAATCTTAAAATGAATTCCCTTAACCATAGCCCTATATCGGGGGCACCCGTCTTCGTTTACTCTATTCGAAATTATGCAGTTCTTGTGATTAACTTTGCAAGCAAATCTTTTTTTTGCAATTAATCATCATAATAATTTCAATTTCAACTCAGCAGCTCAAGAGTGATTATTATATATCCGTATCAACACCAACTCTCAGCAAACGTTGGTTCTCTGTGGTTTTACTATGATATATTTATCTCCGTCATAGCCTTATTTGTTATATTATTTTTTAGTATATATGCATTAAACCAATTTGTCAACACCAATTTTTTTTATTTTCTTAATACTCTTTTAAATGAGACCTCTTATCTTTAAATTACTAAAGATTTCACAATAAAGACTTTACATTTAGCCTTACCATAACAATCTTTTTCTACAAAAATAAAAAGTTTTCATCCCTATAAACACATATAAATATGTTTATAGGGACGAAAACTTTCGTGGTACCACCCTAGTTCATAATTCAATCAAATGAATTACCTTATTCTCTGATCTAAAGAAATCTATTGTTGAAACACATAAAACACTTTAAACCATAGCCTCATATCGGTGGCATCCGTCCATATTTACTTTACATATCACAATATCGATTGTAATACATTATTTCAATCTGGCAGCTCTAGAGTGATATAAATATCCACTATAACACCAATTCTCAACAGTTATTGGCTCTCTGTAGTTTTAGTTTGGAAACTTACTCTCCATCATCACTTTTCAATTATTATTTTTAATTTGTTATTATTTTATATTATATTCTAACTTATCTTATTTGTCAAACAAATTTTAACATTTTATAATATATCCTATTATATTACAGTTTATACATGTTTTTATTTTTTTATTGACATTAAGAATTTTTAATGTTAAGATTCATTTTAAAAATAAGTATATTGTTGTTGCAATGACGGAGATCGCTATTTTATAATCTTCAGTTACAGAGAGTCGATGTTTGCTGAGAGTCGATACTGGGTATAGGATACAAATCGCTCCTGAGCTGCTTGTCTGAATAAAGTAGGATGAGCCGGTGAGCCCCGATAAAAGGCTTAGGTTTGAAAGAACCGAAGAGAGAGGTGTCTTTTTTAAAGATACAATTAAGGTGGTACCGCGATTTACACTCGTCCTTGGATTTATATTCAAGGACGAGTTTTTTTTGTAAAAAAACATAACTGAAAAAAATGGAGGTTTTAAATATGTTAAAAGTAGCAACAACTTCATCACAAAATCAAGAATTAGAATTTTATCTTTCAGAAATAAAAAAGGCACAGACAAACCTAAAAGGTGTATCTAAGAAAACAGCCCTCATTTACAGTGATGTTTTCAGTAATGAATCTGGAAATTCCGTTTATATTAAACCTGAAAATTTGCAGATTACTGGTGCCTTTAAACTTCGCGGAGCCTACAATAAACTTTGTACATTAACACATTCAGAAAAAGAAAGAGGAGTGATAGCATCTTCTGCAGGAAATCATGCCCAAGGTGTCGCATATTCAGCTGAGAAATTGGGCATTTCCGCTACCATAGTAATGCCTAAAACTACCCCTCTTATTAAAGTTGAGGCCACTAAAAGTTATGGTGCAAATGTAATTTTATTCGGAGACTGTTACGATGAAGCTTATACAGAAGCAAAACGGTTAGAAAATGAGTATAATTATGTTTTTGTACATCCCTTTGATGATTTGGATGTAATGTATGGTCAAGGAACAATAGCTTGCGAAATCATTGACGAAATCGAGGATATTGATTGTATTCTTGTCCCTGTTGGCGGTGGAGGATTAATCGGTGGAATTGCCCTTGCAGCAAAAGCCTTGAATCCTAACATTAAAATAATAGGTGTAGAGCCAGAAGGTGCAAAAGCAATGAAGGATTCTATGGACAATAACGGAATCGTACATCTTGCAACAGTTCGTACTATAGCTGATGGTGTGGCCGTAAAAAAACCTGGAGACCTAACCTTTGAGATTATCCGAAATTATGTAGATGAAATTGTAACAGTTTCAGACTTTGATATAATGGAATCGTTTCTTCTTCTTTTAGAAAAACATAAACTTATAGCAGAAGCTTCTGGCGCCTTGTCATTTGCCGGTTTAAAAAAAATAAAAGAGAAGGGTAAAAAAGTAGCCTGCGTTTTAAGCGGCGGAAATATTGACGTTGTAACAATTTCCTCCATGATAGATAGAGGTTTGGTTTCAAGAGGAAGACTATTCTGCTTTAGTATAGAAATGCCAGATAAACCCGGAGAACTTGTTAAAATCTCAACGATTCTCGCAAATGCAAATGCAAATGTAATAAAGCTTGATCATAATCAATTTAAAACTAAGGACCGCTTTATGCAAGTTCAGCTTGAAATTACTGCTGAAACAAATGGACATGCTCATGTAACTACAATTATAAATGAATTAAATAAAGAGGGATATACTGTTAATAAAATATACTAATTCAATTCCTAAAATATGAAAGAAGTTCCTCTTCAATATTTTTTATGGTTTTATAAAAAGCCATCCAATTCTATACATCTGCGTAGGCAGAATTGGGTGACTTTCCTTTTAAAATGTCATTTAAATTATTTTTTCCAAAATCCTGGAAAAGTTAATAGTAATATAGGATAAATTTCAAGCCTTCCTATAATCATGCAAAAGGATAAAACCATTTTACTTAAATCCGTAAATCCTGAAAAATTGCCCTTTGGCCCTACTAGGCCGAGGCCTGGACCTATATTCCCTATAGTAGCTACCACTGAAGTAATCGTTGTTACTAGATCTTTTCCCTCAATTGATACAATAAGTACAGCCCCACAGAAAACCATTATATACATAAAGAAAAATCCAAGTACTTCAGACAATGTCTGCTCATTGATAGTTTTTCCACCGACTTTTACTGAGTAAATTGCCCTAGGATGTATTATTTTCTGTAAGTCTCTCTTGGCAATCTTAAATAGCAGTAGGAACCTAATGTTTTTTATTCCTCCACCAGTTGAACCAGCACAACCACCAACAAACATAAGAAAAAATAGTATGGTCTTGCTAAATACTGGCCAAACATTAAAATCAGCTGTAGAATACCCAGTAGTAGTAATTATGGATACTACTTGAAATGCTGAATATCTAATAGATTGTCCCGCGCCCTTATATATAGTTCCATATATGTTTAATGATATTAATACTATTGAAATCATGACAACAAAAAAGTATAATTTAAACTCTTCGTTTTTAAAGAAACCCTTAAAATTACCTCTCAACGCTTGATAATGCAGCGCAAAATTTGTTCCACATAAAAACATGAAAACAGTTATTATCATCTCAATATATACATTATTATATGACCCAACACTAGCATTCATATTTGAAAATCCACCCGTACCAACTGTACCAAATGTATGTACAAATGAATCGTAAAATGACATACCAGCAAATTTTAAAAGAACAATCTCAATTATGGTTATAAGTATATAAATTCCATAGAGTATTTTTGCAGTTTCTTTTACTCTAGGAACTAATTTCTCCGGACTAGGACCTGGGCTTTCGGCCTTCATTATACGTACTGCACCAGTACCAGCTGATGGAAGAATTGCCATAGTTAGTATAAGTACGCCCATACCCCCTACCCAATGAGTGAAACTCCTCCAAAATAATATACCTCGAGGTAACCCTTCTATTTGTTGCAAAATACTTGCACCCGTAGTAGAAAAGCCTGAACTTGATTCAAAAAAACAATCTACAAAAGATGGAATTACTCCACTAAAATAAAATGGAAGAGCTCCAAAAAATGACACTAAAAGCCAACCTATTGCTACAATAGCAAATCCATCTTTAATATATATACCCCTATTTTCGGGTTTTTTAAGGCTTAAAGTTATACCAATTATGAGCAGTATTAATATGGTATAAAGAAACGACCATGCACTTTTTTCACCGTATATTACTGCTACAATTAGTGATGGTAACATAGCTAGAGCTTCACACACTAGTACTATCCCCAGATTTTTAAAAACCATTCCGTAATTCACATTATAGTCCTCCAGGGATCGCAGATTCTAATCCCTTTAATTTCGATATATTTTTTTGCTTTGTTATTACAATTATTCTATCACCACTCTTTATGATATCATTCCCATGAGGTATAACTACTTCATGCTTTCTTACTATTGTGGCAATTAGAGTATTTTCTGCAATCTCAATGTCTTTTATTGATTTATTAACAAATTTACTACTCTTATCTACGATAAATTCAAGTATTTCAACACTGCCTCCAGCAATTTTAAGAAGTGATTCAACTGCATTTCCTCTTGCATACTTAATAATTTGATTAGTAGTTATGAGTTTCGGGCATATGACACAATCAATACCGAGCTCACGTACAATATCGATATAATTTGTACGACTTATCTTCGTTACAACTTTCTTTACTCCCATTTTTTTCGCTATAAGCGATGACATCAAGTTTTGTTCGTCCATACCGGTAATTGCTACAAAGCCATCCATATTTCTTATATTTTCAGAAAGGAGCACATCTTCTTCTGTTCCATCACTATTAATTATAAGCGCGCTTGGAAGTTCTTCAGAAAGCTCATAACATCTTTCACTGTTGATTTCTATAATCTTAATATTCATGTTCATACCTATTAAAAGTTTATAAAGATAGTGGGCAATTCTTCCTCCACCTATAATTATTACATTTTTAATTTTTTCAGGAGACTTACCACACGCTTTGCAAAATTTAAATATATTGGATGACTTTCCTATAACATATATAACGTCATTTTCTTTAATTAGGTCTTCACCTTCAGGAACAATTATCTCATCTCCCCTAATTATTACCCCAAAGATCACCGTAGAAGAAGCATATTTATTTATATCTCGTAATCTCTTACCAATAATAGCTACTTCAGAGGTCATTTTTAATTCAACCATTCTTACCCTGCCACTAGCAAACCTTTCCACATTGATAGCAGATGAAAATCCCAAAGTTCTTGCTATTTCTTCTGCTGCTGCAAATTCTGGATTTATTACAAAATCTACACCCAATTGATCTTTAATCAATGAGAGTTCATCAGCATATTCAGGATTTCTTACTCTTGCAACAGTTTGAAGAGCACCTAGTTTTTTCGCAGTAAGGCAGCAAACCATATTAATTTCATCACTACCTGTTACTGCAACAAGTAAATCTGCTTTTTCTATTCCAGCTTCAATCAATATGTTAGTACTTACTCCATTACCTTTAATACACATAACATCAAGATTATCTTCTACTTTTTCAATTACATGAATACTTTTATCTATAAGTGTAACATCATTGTTCTCAGCAGCAAGATTATCAGCAAGCGTATAGCCAACTTTACCTGCTCCAATAATTATTATTTTCATAATTTCCTCCTAAGTCTTTCTAAGCATTAACAATTGGTAGACTTTTATCCCATACTTTTTTAAATATTTCTGATATAAAGCTAACAGTTTTGCTGTCATTAGTTTGTACCGCACAATCAAACTTACTTTTTACAACCAAACCACTTTTATATCTCGAAGATAGAGATATAATAAATGCCTCGTTTCCTAGAACTATCAAATTTTTTCTGAACATACTATTCATTCGTATCTCCCCACCAGAATTACTAATTTTATTAATATAATTTCTTGATATAATTCCAGTGCTACCAACATGTGGAATTAGAATTTTACATTTATTAATCTTGCCATTCATAAGTAACTTTTCTATTATTTTCTTAAATAATGGATGATCAAAGGTCCCCGAAATTAAAATTTGATAATTGTTTTCACTATTAAGTGTAACTAATACCATTTGAAGAAATATATCTACTTCAGTAACAAATTGTATATTATTCTCCATAAAAATCCCCCTATCAATATTAAATTGAGTATCATTAATTATACCGTTTTATTAATGTATTACCAATAGTTATTCAATTAAAATTAAAATCAGGCACATAGGAGTTGTCATTTTTGAAGAATCTCCCAATGCCTAATGATACAACCGTTCTTCTTTACTATTTTAACCAACATTGTATACCCTATATTAACATACTCGTTACTACTATTGTCAAGATACTTGTCCTATAATTTATTTGTTTAATATTTTACATGTTCTCATAATAAAAAGTCATAAGATATGATACATTTAACTTTATATCTAATAGTTGTAAATATGACAATTTTGTATTATTATATATATAATATGTTCAGTATTAAGAAATCATAGAATTGGGTGTCTCTGCTTTATAAAGCCTGGTGGGGGCTACAGATGGGATGTGTTCTAGTGAAAAAACGTATAAAAATTATTATTTTCACTTATCTATTGCTTATTATCTCAAGTATTTGCGCCTTTGGTGCCATAGACACTCCGCTAACCTTGACTACGCAAGAAAACCAATGGCTACTTAACAATAAAGAAAGAATTTTAACCCTAGGTGTTGATCCTAATTCAGGTATGGAATACTTCAGGTATAAAGGTGAAGAAAAAGGATATTTAATTCCATTAATTTCTCGTTTTAAAAGAGATTTGGGAATAAACATTCAACTTGAAACATCAAAGAGCTGGAGTGAAATCTATTCCGGTCTTCATACTGGTAATATAGATATTCTTTTTGGAGCAAACGAAACAACCGAAAGAAAAAAAATAATGTCATTTACTCAACCTGTTTATAAAATTCCTTACGCAATTATTGGCAAACATGGGGATTCCATTAATACAATAGGGGATATTGATAATAAGACAGTAGGTTTTATGAAAGAAGACATTGTAATTGATATGCTTCCAAAAATATATAAGAATATAGAATATAAAAAGAAACTTTATGAATCTAGAGAAGAATGTATTGCAGCAATAAATAAAAATGAAGTTGATGCTTTAATAATCTCTGGTGGCCCAATTGTTTATGATCATATATACCGATTTCCGCAATTAAGTTATGCTTTTAAACTAAGTACAATTACCTCTGATTTAACACTTTCTGCAAGAAAAAGTGATGAAATCTTGATTAATATACTAAACAAGGAAATCGAACATTTAAAAGGACCTATCCTCACTAAAATTATTAATATAGGTGAGGTCGAATATAATGCAAAAATAATAAATCTTACACCTGCGGAGATTAGTTGGCTTAAAAATGATGGAAAAGCAGTTGTTGGAATTACTAAAAATTATTTGCCCTTCGACTATTATGATAATGGTGAATATAAAGGAATAAGTGGACAAATTATAAAAGAGATATCTCAGAAGACAGGTATAAAATTTATAAATCAGTACAGTGATTTTGATGACTTAAGTATGAAACTAAGAAAAGGTGATATTGACATTTTAAATATTGCTAAAACTGAGGGTCGCTTAAAATATTTATTATATCCAAGACCTTATAGCACCGAAAGAGATATCATTGTAGGCAGAAAAGATAGTAAAGATGTAGGGGATATTTTTGGGCTTGAAGGTAAAAGAGTTGCTGTAATTAAAGGCTTTTGGCATTATGAACATTTAATAAAAAATCTAACAACCGTAAATATTATCGAGACAAATTCAATACAAGAATCCTTGGCAATGGTACAAAAAGGAAAGGCTGATTACTTAATTGAAAACCCTACAGTTGTTCGTTACTACACAGAAAAATTACAGCTGTATGATCTCGTAGGAAAAGGTGTCACAAGCACTGATTCTTATTTATATTATGGTATAACAAAAGGAAAGCCAGAACTTGCCAGTATCATTAATAAAATTATCCCTTTACTAGATATCAGCGAATTAACCAAAATCGGATATGATGAAGTTCCTCATGTAAGCACTAAAAACCATATGCAAAACTTAATATTTGCAATAATTGGGTTGGTTGTCCTATTAATTTTTATCATTCTATATGTAGTTAGATTAATTAAGGCTTTAATAAAGGAAAAGATGGCCTCTGAATTATTGCGACAAAAGGAAGAATTCCTTTGCATTGATCCATTGACCAGTCTCTATAATAGAAGCTATTTTAGTTCCAAAATAGAGAATACGATGGATTTTTTTACCTATCCCCAAAGCTTTATAGTTGCTGACATTAATAATTTAAAAGTTACTAATGATAAATATGGTCACCTACTTGGAGATGAACTATTGAGACGTTTTGCAGGATTGCTTAAGGAAAACTGCCCTACTGAGGCTTTATTAATTCGAATGGGTGGGGATGAATTTCTTATAATTTTAGAGAATGCAAATGAAGCTAAAGCAGAAGAGATTATAAAAAACTTGAAAATTACTGCACCAAAGAACCCTATTTTAATTTCTAAAAACGATATAATAAATGTGAGTGCCGCATTTGGATATGCCACTCGTTATTCAGCAGTTAAAACCTTTGATGAGGTGTTTAAGTATGCAGATACAATGATGTATGATGACAAGAAAATGTCTAAAACTCAATAAGTTTATGCAATCACGTCCAATCAAAAAAGATAGTAAAACCACAATACAGGTTCTTTCTGAACTTTGGGTGTATAGAAGAAAAAGCGGGTGTAAAAACCTGCTTTTTCTTTGTGTTTATAGTTCTTAACTTTGGGTATTTATGGTATAATAAGGTATCAAAGAAAGGA
>JBLHPD010000112.1:0-15703 GCA_047624165.1 Clostridium sp.
ACGCCTTAATTAAATTTTTTATTGCTATTTTTTTAGCATTTTACAATATATTCAAGTTTAACAAGTTAAAATTTGGAATAGTTCAGTATCCTAACGGATAAACCATAAGTTTTTGTGGTCTAATCATTATATTAGTATATAAAATTTTCATTATATAAAGTTACATACTTTTAGGATAAAGTTAGGATTCCATATTAAATAGAAATATTCACTTATGAAATTATAACTTCTATATGATACTTAATATTTTCTACTTATCCATCTTTTTACCAACCATCTTACTATAAGATACTACCTTATTATAATCCCCTATAAGTTCCCTCACATTTGTATCAACATTTTCAGCTATAATATTTATAGTATCATCAGCTATGAATAAAAGCTCCTCCTTACTTATCCTGCTTTTAAGTATTTCAATTTTTGTATTTAAATCTGGTTTTGTCAGTTGAAATGCCGCACTAACCTCAAATACAGATTCAAGTTTTTCTCCATTTATTATAATTTCGCGAGATGGTTTTGATGACCCTAATATTATATGAATTAAAATATCAGCTATAAAAAACCTCCCTAAATTTGATTTATACAAACTTAAGAAGGTACTCAGTAAACATATTTAACAAATTATTTAATTCATCTCATATTCTCTCGAATATAATTTTTCCTTCATCAACTATATGCTTCTTAAGATTGTCGTTTGATATACTTTCATAATGAAGTATGTCAAAAAAATAAGGTAAAGGCGAAGTTTCATTTAAATAATCATCTAGCTTATAAATAACCTCACTTGTTATCTGCTCACCAAAAATAGCTATATCAATATCTGAACCTTTCTTATAATTTCCCATCGATCTACTTCCAAATATAATAGCCTTTTCTATAGTTTCAAATTTTGATATTGCATCTTTAATGTATTCAATATCTCTATCTATTAATCCAAACATACTATAATTCCCCCGATAATCGATCATGCATTTTTTTAAGTTCTGGAAAATATAGTTCCACTATTTCTTTTGACATTTTATCAGCTAACATTTCATCATAAGTATGTGTCGTCAGATTCCTGTTTGCTAATGCTTCTATCCAAACATGACCATTATCTATTAACCCAATTTGAAAGGATTGCTTAATTGCTTCTCTTGGACTCTTTACAACATATCCTTCAGCTTCTAAATAATCTTTTAATACCTTCCAGGCTAATTCAAAAGTCATTTCAAAAAATTGAATTATACCTGCTTTTTCTAGTTCTGAAGTTATTTGTTGTTTTGAATATTTTTCCATCAATTTATATGATTTATTAAAATTCTCGAATCTCTGTTTCCATCTAATATCCTTTAAGTTATCCATAAATACACCTCTTATATATAGTATATATTAATATCCTATTTGTACAAGTTTAATATAATGAACGTCTTTAAAAAGTTAAATCAACTAATTAACTCTCTAAAGTAAGACCACGTTAATTGATGAGACACTGTCGCCACAATTGGTTTATCATTAAAATCCTCATAGAATTTCACCACTTTATATATTTTTACCTGCCCCTATTTGTCCTATAGCACTAACATTCTTTTTCTTCAAGCTAAAGAAGCAGCATAATTGATACAATGGTACTTTGTTCATAAGATAAGACAGAACTGAATCTAAAATAATTACTTAAAATTTATCCTCTTGAATATTTTAAAATCGTGATGCCACTATCTACGATATACTCTTTTAACTGTAATTTTATTGTTGGATTATTCCCTAAAAATAAAAGTCTTCCTTTTCCTAATATTGTAGGAATTATTCCTATTATATATTCATCAACAATATCAGCCTTAATAAAGTTATCTACAAGCCCACCACCACCAAATAGAAATATGTCTTTACCATCCTTCTCTCTTTCTTCCTGAATTACCTTACATATATCTCCACTAATAAATTGGATATTATCTTGATCTTGATTTTTTTGTGATGTTGCTACGTATACTTTTTTATCTTTAAAGTCATTATGCATATTTTGGTCGTAACAATTTTTACCCATAACTACTACATCTATCCCTTCTAAAAATTCACCATAATTAAATTTATTTTTAGTATTTAATGTGTCGTCTCCATCCCCAACTATCCAATCAAATCCACCCTCTTCTGATGCTATATATCCATCAAGACTTATTGCTAAATTTAAGATTATTTTTCTTTTCATATTAAATTCCTCCTTATTATCCAAATCACTATTTTAGTTTCTCCATAATTTAAAATTATTAATATTTAATATATGATTTAGTATAAGCTATTTTCTTGCACCTCTTAAATGGTTATTAGTCACAAAACTATTATTAAAAAACTTACCAGTGCCAGAAAGACTGTTTTTTCCTGCACCCACAACGATTTGGTTATCCATAAAAAATAGTAAACTATAACCCACAGTGGTCAATATTCCATAATAAGGCATCACTTGATTATCTCTACCATGCTTGACACAACACATTGTAATATTTTTACCAGTACCCGTTCCGAGCGTCTCAAACCGTATTGTATAGCAGCGATACGAAAACCCACGATTAATATTTTCAATAATAATATTGTCCATTGTAGAATATTCCGCATTTTTACTGACCAAGAAAGTACATGGGTAATTTCCTAAAGTGGTAGCCCATCCACAGTTTCTAATAGTTAAATCCCTTACACAACATCGACTACCATTTAAGTAGAAAGCAATAGGAAATCCTTCAATAGTACAATTAATTAATGACCAATCATCATATAATATAAATGCATATGGCGCCCTAAACATAGTATCTAATTGTGCTAGTGATGTAGCTACGTTATAACCATTGTGAACTAATTTGGTATTAAAGAATTTAATATTTTTAGAGACACCACAAAAAGATGTGGGGGTTAAATCACTTGTATTTGTAATGATAAATTTACTATCCCGAACGGTCATTCCAACTATAGGATGGTTTGTAAGCCATCCTAGGCAAGAACTAAATTTCACATTATCAAGAGTTAAATCCATTCCACCATCATAGGCAAAAGGTGTACCATTTGAGGATTCTATATTTCTAGCTGTATGTCCTATTCCTGACATTTGCATTCCATTGTCAATAACCGCATTTTCATAGGTAAAGAATCCACAACAAGCATGGGTATCTAGAGAAGCACCAAAGGAATTCGTTATATATATTCCAGTAGCTTTAACATATAAAGGACATGCATATCCAGAACCACCACCTGCAAGACCATGCCTGCAATTTTTTATATGAATATCCTCTATGAATACTCGTTTACTTCCATCTACTACAACAATTCCATAATCTAAGCCTAAATCTACTGTACCACCCTCTACATAAATCGTTTTACATGATACATCAAAACTTCTACTTATTATAATACCCGCATAATTGTTCTTTTTTGCTTTTATTCGTTCAATCCGTACACCATTACAATATTGTATATTAATTCCTGTACCGTAACTTGTTGTATCTCCATCTCTAGTAATTGTCAAATCACTAATCTCAATATTTTTTGTTGGTGTAAACGATTCGACGCCCTTAGTAGTAGCTAGTGGTAAAGTTAAAAAGGCTGACTCTGTAAATGTCATATCAATAGAGGTAGCACTATCCACCTCAAAAATTTCCCCTTTTGTATAATAAGTTCTGATGATTGCTGCCTCCCATCCGCTAGTAAACATATCATTGGACTGAAAACAAATTAAGTCACCTGGTTGTACAGAATTATTAATAGTATTCGCTTTACTCCCTGTGTTTAAATCTGTGGTTTGAGTTAAAGCATTGAGTTTAGGAACTTCCGTTTGAAAAGCAGAAGCTTCATTATTGGTTTTTAAGTCAATAATAGTTAAGTCAATTCCGTCCCCTACTATTCGAATATTTGATTTTAACATAATAGATGCAGTAGTATAGTAAGTCCCTTCTGGTAAATAAACTATTCCACCCCCTGATAAATAAGTCATATCAATAGCAGATTGAATTGCAATTGTATCATCTGTGACTCCGTCACCTATAGCACCAAAAGTTTTTACATTATACATAATTTAACTCCTTTCTATAATTCATCATCAATTAAATAATTTATTTCCTACTACTGACTTCCTATATATTTACTACACTATATTCTACACTTAATAACCAATTCTTATGAATATAATAACATTATTTCACAATACGCTATATGCTTTATTAATATCTCCATACACAAAGTTACTTTAGTAATACTGATTTTTTTGCATGTTTATTACTAAGGAATCCGAAAGGCAAAAAAATAACACCAACAATTATGTCAGTGCTTATATCAAAATTTAAAATTCAATACAGATATTCATCTTAAACCATTAAGTTTCAACGGTTTATGTTTTTTATAAATTGTTAAATCTTAAATTGTCGAATCATTTTATTTAATTTTTCAGCAAGTTCTGCTTGCCTTTGTGCTGTTAATCCCACTTGCTCTATATCCTTTGTATTTTTATCCATATTCTCTTTTATTGTAATTGCTTCTTCACTTGTGCTTTGTGACGACTCAGCCATATTTTGAACTACTTCACTTACTTGTCCAACTGTTGCTGTAATTTCTTCAGACATAGCTGCAATTTCTTCTGACATTTTACTTACAAAATCTGAATCATTATAATACTGATTTCCTGTTTCTGCGTATGCATTAAAATTTTCTTGAACATGAGTATTTATAAATTCTAATATATCAATACCTGTATCAATACTACTTTTGAATGCCCCTTGAACCTTAACAACAGTATCTTGAATATTTATTACTGCCTGTGCTGACTGCTCCGCAAGTTTTCTTACCTCATCTGCTACCACTGCAAATCCTTTTCCTTGTTCCCCAGCTCTTGCTGCCTCTATGGCAGCATTTAATGCGAGTAGATTAGTTTGTGATGCTATATCTCCAATAGTATCTGCCATAACTTTTATGCTATCTACTACTTTTCCATCTTCAATAGCTTTTTCCATGTTCTTTTGTTTTTGCGCATATAGTTCTTGAGTTTTATTAATAGCCTTTTGGCTATTATTTTTAACCTCAGTAGCTCTTTTTTTAAATTGATTTGAATTATTACTTCCTTCCATAGCCTTTGAAGATAATACATTAATGCTTGAATCTACTTCTTCAATAGATGCACTCATCTCCTCTGATGCTGCACTCGATTCCTGCATGCCTCCAGCAATATTATTTACTGATTCATTTATAGTTATATTTTTTGATAATAATTCTTGAACAGTTGCTGAAAGTTCTTCTGAAGATGTACTTATATCCTGTAAATTTTCCATAATTATTCTAACTAATTTGTTTACATTTTCCTGTGCAGTATTTAAAGCAACACCCGCTTGTCCAAATTCATCTTTTCTTATAAGATCAGTTGGAGATGAAAAATCATAAAGAGATAACCTTATTGCTAATTCCTTTATTTTATTTAATGCTTTTACTATATCAGTAATCATTATAAACGCTATACCAATTATAAAGAAAAATGCTATGGTTGTGTAAATTATTATTGTGTATCTATTCTTATTGAACTGAGCTATATTATTTGAATTTGCTTGTTCAGCTGATTTCTGATTTATTTCTATACATTTATTTAATTTTTCAACCATAGAAATTCTTATTTCAGTAATTTCTGAATTAAAAACTTTAACTGCATCCTCATAGTTATTAACTTTTACAAAGTCTATTACCTTATCTTTTGATTCACTATATTTTACTAAGTCACTTTTAAAATCACCATATGTTTTTTCCTCTTCTTTTAAAGAAGAAGGTATACTTTCGTATTCCTTTTGAAATTTTATAACTTCATTAGTTAAATCACTTATAGTCTTTATTTGCTCCTCTAATTTCGAAATATCCTTTTCAAAAACAATTTTAAGCATATTAGCTCTCATTTCATTAATATTAACCTCAATATTTACCAAATCCTTAGTTGATATTAAACTATTGCTATACATAAACTTAGAACCGTCATTTATCCTTGATGAACTTAATATGCCCTCTGCTCCTATTAAAATGATAAAAATACAAATTAATGAAAATACTATTATAAGTTTTTTCTTTGTCTTTAAATCTAAAAAATTCAATTTAACACTTCCTTCTTTTTTATAGTGTGTTTTTTACTGCCAAGATCGCACCCTAAAACATCATTAAATATTTAAAGTCAAAATAATTTGGTACTTTATTCTTTATTTGATTATTATTTCGTTTATATTTTACATATTTTACTCCTAATTATTATTTTAACAACTATAACATAACAATAGTTTATATCATTTTATTGTATAATTCAACTTCTTTTTATTTATTTTACACAATATCCTTTTTTTTGATAAACAAATTTATACAAAAAAAAGATACATTTTTAATTTATGTATCTTTTTTTACATTTAAATTTAATTTAATTTAATTAAGCTGTAAGATGGTCACATTATATAACTTCTCTTTTATATATTTCATCTTCTATTTATATTAAAAAATCCTATAACTTTAATCTGTGGTTTTATCCTATAATGCATTTAACTCCTTGTTCTTCAACAATATTTCTTAATATTTCAACTGCATCTACATTGGGTGAATTTTTATCTGGTATAGAATATACTATGCCAAGCTGCTTATATTTAGATATTCCCAATTTATGGTATAGTAATATATTTAATCTATCTATTCCGTTTTCATAAGCAAATTTTGCTGTAGCCCTAATATTATCTGCATCATCGTTGCATCCTGGAATCAATGGAACCCTAATCACTATATCTTTTGTTATCTTACATAATTCAGTAATATTTTTTAGTATGGTTTCATTTTGAACACCAGTATATTCCTTATGTTTTATTGAATCCATTTGTTTTATATCACATAGGAATAAATCAACTAAAGGTATAAACTTTTCAACAATATCAAAAGGTGCAAAAAGTGTTGTCTCCATAGCTGTATGGATATACTCTTCACGACAAGCCTTTAATATTTCCAAAGAAAAATCTGATTGATATAATGGCTCTCCACCAGATAATGTAACCCCACCGTTTATACCAAAAAATGATACATCACGTTTTATTACTTTCATTACTTCTTCAACAGTCTTAAATTTTCCTAAAGTAATTAATGCTTGATTGGGACAATTATATACACAACTAAAATCTAAACATTTTCTGCATTTTTCCTTATTTACTTTAATGTACCCTTCACCTTTTTTAAAATCAATAGCTTTTTCAATAGCATTAAATTGGCAACCCTTAGCACATTCCATACAACCTTGGCACTTATCAGCATGGTAACTTACCTCTGCAAGCCCTGATTGACCTTCAGGATTTGCACACCACCAACATTTCAGAGGGCATCCCTTTAAAAACACAGTAGTTCTAACACCTGGACCATCATGAACTGAAAAACTTTGAATATCAAATACATTACCCGTTTTACTCATATTTCCTCCAAATCTTTACATTTATAAATTTCTGTTATTCTGTAGCACCATATTCTGTTCTAGCAATTATTTCATCTTGAATAGGCTTGCCTAATTCGACCCAATAAGCACTAAAACCAGCAACACGTACAATCAAATCACGATACTGTTCAGGGTGTTTCTGAGCATCTAACAACATCTTAGAATCTACTATGTTAAACTGAATATGATAACCACCTTTTGCAAGGTAACCTCTCACAAGATTCACTAAATTTCTTGAACCTTCAATACCTTTAACTGCATTAGGGTGTAACTTCATATTCAACTGCACACTTCTCATATCTGTAGGATCTAACTTCAGCCCAGAATTTAATAGAGCCATAGGTCCATTAACATCAGTTCCCGGAGTAGCTGAAACAATACCATCAGTAAGCGTTACACCAGCCAACCTACCATCTGGAGTTGCTCCGCAAACATGACCAAATGGTCCGTGAGAAGAAATGGATAATGCTGCCGGAACCCAATTTAATCCTAAATAAGTAACTTGTGATGTTACAACATCTTTATAATGTTGCCAACAATCTACAAAAATACTATCAATGTAATCATCATCATTACCAAATTTTGGTGCTGCAAGACATATACTATGAACTTTAGCCCACTTTTGATCAACTCTTTTTTGTTCTAGCATGGAAAACCGTCCTTCGGCCTTTTCATAACCAAAGTTCTCTTTCATAGCCACCTTTAATTCGTCAAAAGTAAACAATTTGTCTTCAAATACACATTTTTTTATAACTGCTAAACTATTTGCTACATTAACCATACCTGAATTCAATAAAGTTACGGATTTATTGTATCGTGCACCGTTCGAATCCATTGGTTTACCATTTTTGACGCAATCCTTCAAAAGTACAGAACCAAATATCAATGGGTTTACCTCACGTCGCATAGCCACAACATAGTTCCAATAATTCATATACAATTTTAGGAACTTGTCATGAACCTTACACCAGTTATCCCAAAACTTTTCATAGCTATCTAATTTGCCTAATTGTTCAAAACATCTAACATTGGTTCTTGGATCAACACCATCATTAATAACAACTTCAAGGACTTTAACTTCATTAAAGAAGGCAGGATGACAAATACCATGTGCGGTTCCCTGCATCCCAATTTCAACACATCCAGCAATTGCTACATCTCTAGCATCCTCTAATGTAATATCCTCCTCTTTATGAGTAGAAAGCAAATGTTCTATACTTATTCCATTATTAAACCAAGCTGGATATCCAGAACCTGTCTTGGTGCATTCTGCTGCTTTCATTAAAAATTTGTCGCTGGTTCTTGTGTTAACCTGCACTCCAAGTGTTGGTTGTATTGTGGACATATTAATACCAGCTTGTAAAATATCAAATTCTAAATCATTTTCTGCTGATCTACCATTTTTGTCTACACCACCAACAACCATATGTTGGAATGAATTTCCTGACGCAAGCGCTGCCCAGCTACGAGGTGAAACGTACTCAAGACCTGAGAATTTCACCCTCATAAGTTCCATTACTTCAATAGCTTCTGGGCGAGTCATCATACCTTCTTCAATATCTTTTTTATAATACGGATATAATAACTGACCCCATCTTCCAGGTGAAAGTCCTACTATAGATGCATCTAACCCAACCGCAATATGTCCTATCCATGCAGCTTGTACTGCCTCATAATAATTTCTTGCAGGTTTTGCTGGAACCCATTCAAGCCTCTCTGCTATTTCTAATAATTCCTTCTTTCGAGCTTCATCTTCCTCTAAAGATGCATCTGTTCGTGCAACCTTTGCATAATTCTGAGCCCATTTAATTACTCCTTCACAGGTTATGATTGATGCTCTCCAGAAAATAATCTTCTCTGCTACTTCTCTTGTAGTCGGAAGTGTTTTAGCAATATTCTCTTTACATTCCTTTATAACATCGAAAAGCCCACGTTCAACAATTATATCGTAAGCTGGTACCCATCTACCTTCCATTATGGAAACAACACTTGGTGGGAACATAACAGCTTTAAATCCAGCATTGAGCCCATCTATATCAGGCATATTCTCATTTAAGAAAGCATCTGCTACTTCTTCTACACATTTTCCTTCCCAATACTTGCAAGCTTCTCTAAATGGTTTAGCATCTTCTTCAAGCATTCCAAAGATACCCATTTGCATTAGACCTTTAGTCTCAACATGTGCACGACCACCACCCATTCCTATATCCCAAGTTGCATCATCAGAGTGCTCAGCCTTTTCCATCATAGCTGGATAGAACTTTTGGCTGTATTGTAGATAAGGTGGGGCTCCACGCATATAACGGGTCTTCTGCATGACAATTTTGTCATCAGGTAAAATTACTGGTGTTATATTTTCTATGGCATAAGCATACGCCTTAGCTCGACGTATCAATAAAGCATCTTGACCTTCACATTCACGCCATTTTTTTGTGTATAGAATTGAAAACTCAGGATCTAGCATCATTCTTGCATCTAAATATCCTTGTTTAACTCTCTTGCTTCTTTCAGTTGAAGGTTGTCCCTTAACTTCACGAGAAATAAATTCTGCACCTTGTTCTTCCTCTTTTGTAAGAGGCCATTTAGGAGTTTGAAGTTTTACCGTTTCTGCCATTTTTATACACTCTCCTTTTATTAATTTCTTTTTATGTAATTGTATTATCTAGTTTGTATTAACTTTTGCTATTACCCATACATGCAGAACATAATGGGTACATTTTTATCTCTCGATTTAAAAGTGCTTGCTGAAGTTTATGTATTTTATCCCCATTCCAAATATTGTCAATTCCTTCGCTTACATGTCCAATTGGCATATCCCCATCGATATCATAACAACAGGCCGTAACAGTGCCATCCCAAAGTACATTAAGTTTAGTTAAAGGTTCTATGCATAAGGGATCGAAATTTGGAGGAATTAGTATAGTTTCTTTACTATATAGAATGATATCACCATTTTCATTATAAAATTTAGGATCGCGCTCACGACTTAAAGGAATAAAACCTAAGTGATCTACAAAAGGACGAATTGGTGAAAGAAATTTTTCTGCTCTTTCAAGTGAAGTCTGATTCCACTCAGGAATAATAGACGATACTATAATCCATATTTTTTTATCTAAACCCATCTCATGTCTTTCTTTGTGAAGCAGCTGAATTCCTTTGTAAACCTGTTCCCACCTGCTACCTTGCCTTACGGATTCATAAGAGGTTGAATCTATGCCATCCAGGGATATACCTATCACCCCAGGTTTTGCTCTTAGTAACTTTCTTCTTATCTCATCATGTTGAAGTAATACTCCATTTGTCTGAAGTCCAACTTTACAACCTTTATCATTTCCGCTTTCAATTAACCTGTTAAGTTCTGGGTGAAGTAATGACTCACCCATAAAAAAAAGTTTAAGTGAACCTCTTTGGATAAGTAGAATAGTTGTTTCAAAAATTAAATGCTTAATTTCTTTAGTACTGAACTTATTTTTCCAACTATCAAGCATTTCATCAAAAATGGAGGGCTCCATAAATCCAATCTTACGGTTCATTTTAGTACGTGGACACATAGTGCAATTTAAATTACATGTGTTCGTAGGCTCTACTTGCAAAGTAAGTGGTGAATCAGGAATTAGTGAAATAATAGGAGTCTTTAATGGTCGCTTATGATACCACTTTTTTAGAATCTCCTCTGTAGATTTAATCAGATCCTTATCACCAATTTCTTGTCCAAATTTATGTATATCTATAATCATTTGAATTGTCTTTTCTCCTAGTTTATCACCACCATGAAGAGAAATTTCAGTTATTTCTACTACTTGGACTTTTACACGATTTATAAACAATTTATTTTCATTATTTTTACAGATAACTAATGATTTATTAATAAGTATCTGCAAATATTTTAATCCTTTAGATTTATCTCCCCTTCCAACATATGCCATTCCTAAGCAATAAAGAGCTCTGTAATCTTCCGGATGCTCTACTATAATGGGCAAAGTATACTGAATAATTCCTTCATAATTTTCTTCAAGATTAAGCTTAGCTAATACTTTCACTAAATCATTTGTCATTATCTAAAACCTCCCTTACAATTCGTAAAATTTGTTAAAATTTATATTATTTATATTATTTATATATTTTACCTTTTAAATCACCACCTTTCAACCTTTTTTTACAATTAGTTTTATTTAACCCTATATTTATATGTTTTAGACATTTTTATTTGCATACCAATATTTTATAACTATATTACCTAATAGACATTTAAAAAGCACAAAAAAAACACCAACAATTATGTCAGTGCCTATATAAAAACTGAAAATTCAATACAAACTCAGTAAATTTACCATATTATTCTAATGTTCTAATATATTCTGATAATTTTTCAAGTCCTTCAATAATTTTATGCTTTGAGCTTGCATAACCAATCCTAATACACTTTTCAAGTTCAAAGCATGAACCTGGTGTTAAAAGAACTCCGGTTTTCTTAATAAGATCAATACAAAAGTCCTTTGAATCAATATCAAAATCATAATAAAGAAGCGCTGTAGTTCCCGCTTGTGGCTTTATATAAGAAATATGTGGCTCCTTTGATACCCATTCGTCAAGAATTCTAAGGTTTTTTCTTACAATATCTTTATTACGAGAAAGTATCTTTTCAGCATTGTTTAACGCAAGTGCTGCAAAAGTCTCATCCAACATACCACAGCTTATTGTGTTGTAATCCCTATGAACGCAACACTTTTCTATTACTTCCTTAGAACCTGCAATCCATCCAAGTCTTAATCCAGCAAGGGAGAAAACCTTTGACATACTGCTAGTGCTAATGCCTTTTTCATACATATCAGCAATTGATTTTACATAGATTTCCTCTTGATTCAATCCTCTGTATACTTCATCACAAAGTATATAAGCATTAACACTTCTTGCAATTTCTATGATTTCTTGTAAAATATCTTCACGCATAAGAGACCCAGAAGGATTATTAGGGTTATTTATACATATAATTTTTGTATTTTCATTTATAAGGTTTCTTAATTCGTTTAAATCTGGTAAGAAATTATTTTCGGGTTTTAACCTCAATATCTGTACATCAGCACCAATTGATTCTGGTATAGAATAATGCTGCTGATAAGTAGGAAGTACCGCTACAACTCTATCTGTACTTTCAACTAATGTGCTTAGAACCAAGTGATTCGCTCCTATTGCTCCATGTGTAGAAAGAATATTTTCCTCTTTCATATTAATATACAATTTTGAAATACCTTTTTTTAACTCTGGTGAGCCAAAAATATCACCATAGGTCAATCTCATATCAAGTATTTTTTTTAAATATTCCTCGGGACTCTCCCCTACTAATTGAAATAGTTCATTTAAAGTAATTGAATACACACAGGTTTCAGCTATATTATATTTCGCATCATTTTCATACTCATTCATCCATTGTTCAACTTTAAAATTCTTGATTTTCATAAAAACACACTCCTCATAATATTAGGTTTTTAATATTTTATAAATCGACTATTACTCCAAGTCCCTTTTTACTAGCAGCATCTAAGGCAATTTTCATTTTATTACCACTTTCCTTTATTTAAAATTATTAGTACTTTAAGTCCTTAATTAAATTATACCAACATTTTCTAATATTGAGTTTGTTATAACTTAAAAGAAAACCACTGATTTTTGTGAAAAACACAATCAAACATTACATAAAAAAACTACCCTTTATAGGTAGTTTTTCTCGTATAACTTATATAGTTTTATACCTATTGAAAGCTGTTCATAAAAACTTCCTTCAAGCCTCTCCATATCTAATAATTCTTTGATTCTTTTTATCCTGTAGCGTATCGTGTTTTCATGAACAAAAAGAGCGGTAGCAGTAGTTTTTTTCACGCCATCATTTTCAACGTATTTCACAGCTGTATTGAATATTTCCGTTTTATATTTTTCATCATATTCTTTTAAGGGTCGTATTATTTCATTATAGTAGTTCTTCATCCATGTTTCTGAAGCATATGGAAGTAATATCTTATATATACCTATATCCTTGTAAAAATATAAACTTTCGTTAGTTGTTTCGCTAACCGTTGATGCAAATATACTTTCATTTACACCTTCGCCCATTTCCTCAAGGTTATTATGTTGATTGCTTATGCCAATATAATATGAGTCTCTATTTAATCCTGAATAATCAATAAAATTATTAACATTATTTTTCAGGTTATTCTCCATAATCATCTCATATGTGCATATAATCAAAATACCATTTTTGTACTTTAAACTAGAAGTATCATTTTTTATATTTCTATTAAATTTAAGTCTGTCAAGTACAGAAATGAGTCTATCATCACCAATATATTTTCTCTCTTTACAGTATACAACAAAGAAAGCGTCCTTAAATAAATTGTTTATTCCCAATGAGATCTCCTTTATCATATCTCTACTTATGTTTTTTTTCACAATAATTCCAATCTTTGTTTCCATTAATTCATAATTCTGAGCAAACCTAATTCTATCCATTATCTCTGTAATTATGTCCTCAAAAAATATACTATTATCAAATATAAAAATAGGAAATGCATTTTCATTTGCAAAATTTATTATTTCCTGTGGCAAATCGTCAAAATATATATCTTTTATTGCAAGTCCACTGACTTCATCCCCCACAAGATACCTTAAAGCTTTAAATATCAGTTCCGTATTATCCTTTGCAAAAAGAAGGCTCGTAATGACGAATTGATCCTTTAAAAACTGACCTTTATAGAGATGCTCTTCCTTTTTTTTATCAAATTCATGATCCAATATGCCTACTACATTAATTTTATTTTCTAGACCTCTAAGTCCTGCAATAAGCCTAAACTTTTTGAATGCATCTAACTTCATTGCATCATGTACAGTTATAGACATACTATTCATCCTCCTTTATATAAAAACTTACCATATTAATTTTTAGAAACCAATACAAAACTGTCTATACTTTCATCTAAGTAAAGACATCTGCAAACATATCGAGGAATGGAATTCATGTTTTGGTTTAATCTTTTTGATATAATCCAACTCTTACTCAAGTACATTCCTAATACTAATATTATTAATATGTTAACTATAACTGGTGTAAAAATCCTTATTGTTATGATTATGTTATAGTTTAATGAACCCACTGGCAAATATGATATACTTGAAATTAATGAAAGAAGTAATAGATATATACAACTATTTGTATACTTTATTTTTAATCTACTTAAAATGTAAACAGTTTACAAGGAAATTATAACATGTTTTCTTCATATTGGTAACAAGGCAACTCACTAATAATATAACAAAGCAAATTAGAGATTTTATTTGAAATATATTTACTTGTGGAACTAATGCTATATATTGTAGTATACATCAACAAATGGAGGTATAAAATGAAATACTGTATTCTTATGGGAAGTCCTCGTAAAAATGGAAATACACTTAATTTAATAAAACCTTTTATTGAAGAACTTGAACTTAATTAAATTCAGTATGATTTGATTTGGCTTTATGATAAACATATTGAATCTTGTATTGCTTGTAGGAAATGTCAAAAATATTGGTCAATTTTTGGATGTCATTATTCTGATGATGTACATGAAATTTTTGATAAAGTATATGACAGTGATGTTATTATTTTGGCTACACCTATTTATTCATTCTATTGTACACCACCTATGAAAGCACTGCTTGACCGTTTGGTATATGGAATGAATAAGTATTATGGTGATGAAAAAGGACCTTCTCTTTGGAATGGTAAAAGATTAGGGATCATAACCACTTGCGGGTATAGACCAGAAAATGGCGCTGATTTATTTGAGGAAGGTATAAAACGCTATTGTAAGCACTCTCAATTAAAATATATTGGAATGCTTGTCGAAAGAGATTATGGTTATAAATCTGTATTTATATCGGATGAAAAGATTGAACATTCAAGATCATTTGCTCGACACTTAATAAGAAATAAAGAATAGTTAAATTATGGCTTAAGGAGCTCACTATGATTATAAAAATCTTCAATATATTTTATATCTAAGCTATTATTAATAATTTTATATTTTTTTGAAATGCTTACAGATTCTGTTCTTATATAAATGTCAATAAAATTTTTATTTTGTATATTAATTCCAAGTATGTTACTACTATTACCATAGAGACCAATGGAATAACTATTATTGCTTTCATAAGGTATTTTCCCTTTATATTCAATAAGTTCAGCTTTTTTCAAAAAGGCTAAAAACTCATTAATTTTATCAG
>JBLHPD010000113.1:0-15689 GCA_047624165.1 Clostridium sp.
TAAGGAAGAGGATATAAATACTATGCACAGATACAGAGATGCCATAGTATATAAAAATAAGAAAACAGAATCCTATAATAATTGTATTTTTGGAGCATTTGTACTATTTCCATATAAAGATGAGAAGAAGTATAAAAATCACGACTTTTACAAAAGTATAGAAGAAGTAAATATAGGTGGCATTCCTTTTCTTCCTTCAACTACCGGACTAATGCAAGAGTTTTTAGATAAGTTAATAAATGAATCATCCTACTCAACTTTTGAAAGATCACTTGATTCTCTTGGACGAGACAATTATATAAAAGATGAATACTTTAAGGATAGAACAGTTCTCGTAGGGTCTTTAAGAAATAAGGAACAACTTGAAATAAATCTAAAAGGGAAGTTTTATCACACTAAATGCAGCAACATAAATTTAGCAGAGCATAATATTAAATTTGTAGCCTTAGCTCAGTCAAAGAGAAAATTTGAGGGTGAAGCTGGCATAATATATTATGGCAAGATAGTTGATATAAAAGTTGTGAAAAGAAATAAGATATTGGAAATTCCAAGTGACTCCCAGGAGGACTACTATGTTTTCAAAATAGAAGAATGGAAGAAGCTTCACAGGAAAATTGAAGTAAAAGGTTATCAAGTGATAAGGGTGATGTACACCACGGAATATTTACTTAACAATGCTGAAATAGTTACGGAACTTTGCATTAGGTCTAAAGAAGAATATAGATTATGGCAAGAGCTAAAGAGGATAAGTTCTTTAACTGAGACAGAAATCGGGAAAAATATAAATGAGAATAGTAGTATTGAGAGCTTTTCTATAGAAGGAATGAGGGTATTTATAAAAGAAGAGAAAATTAGGGTAGAGTGTGATGGAAATTCATATGATTTTAGTGTGGTGGAATTTAATAGAAGGCCTAGGGATGTTGTGGGGAGGATAATTGAGATTGGGAGGGGTGCGACTAAGTAGCAATATTACTATAGAGCTATAAAGTTTGTACAAGGAGCTTATATTGTTATATTGGATTATGCGCAATGTTATTCTGGAGAGCAGTGAATGGGGGAATAAGTTTATTGACACACTAGCAAGGGATATTAAAGTGGAGTTTACTACATTGAAATGATTGTCAGTGCGAAATTTAAAATATATGCGTAAGTTTGCAGGAATATATACAGATATTGAACTTGTGCAGACAGTGTCTGCACAAATAACATGGTCTCATAAAAGTATGATTGAAAGGTTAAGATATATATAAATATAAGTCTCCTTATTTAAAGTAACGTAATAAAAGCATTAAGAAGAATTCCAGGGGAATTAATTATTAAATAGAAGTAAAAGATATATGTATAATGGAATTGTAAATGACATATAAAGATGATAAAATAAGAGTAAGTTAGAAAGTAGGTGTGATGACTTATAAACATTGGAAATGATCAAAGAGTAAAGTTAGATGAGATACTAAAATCACTGTTTGTAGTATCAAAGAAAGTATTAATTACAATGATGAATAGTTTATTTAAAGAAAATTTTGATGTTAGTATGACAGAAATAACGTTTGAGAATAGTGAATTTGTTTCAGATGATTACGATATAATACGTGGTGATTTATTTTTAAAAATTTCCAAGGGAAATAAACCATACCATTATCACATAGAACTGCAAACTAAAAATGATTTAACAATGGTCATAAGAATGTTTGAATATGGATTTAAAAAGGCAAAGGAATTAGCTAAATATGATACAAATGATGGAGATGATCCAGAAGAAGTACTTATTTTCATTCCAAAGCAATTGGTGATATTTGTTGAAGAAAACAGAAATATCAAAGATGAATTAAAAATGAAATTGATTTTCCCAAATGGACAGGAAATAAAATATACAGTACCAACAATGAAATATTGGGAATATAGTGACATAGATATTATGGAAAGCAAAATGTATCCACTACTACCATTGCAAGTATTCAAACTTAGGTATAAGATGGAACAAATAAAAAAGAAACATGGCGAAGGAAGTTCTGAACTTAGAGAAACTATTATGGAGGCAAAAAAAATATCAGAAACAATATCCAAAGAAGGAAGTCAATTATTTAATAATGGAGAAATAGACGGGGATGATTTACATAGAATATTGCTTGCAGTAGCAAATCTGTTTGAATATCTTAACACGAAATATGGTGATGATGAAAGATTAAATGAGGAGGTGCGCAGTATGACAAAGACTTTGTATGATCCGGCTGTAGAACAAAAGGGAATAGAAAAAGGGATAGAAAAAGGAATAGAAAAAGAAAGAAAACAACTAATATTAAAGCAATATAGTAAAGGACTTTCTATAGAATATATTGCGGATATAAATGATTTCGATGTTGAATATGTAAAGGATGTAGTAAAAAATAGTATCCAATAGCAAATTGATTAGTTCAAATTTATTATAAGCATCAGTGGCTGGAGTGTAGCTAGCAAGCTCAGGCAAGCCCTCACAAACACCCCAGGGGTGTTTATTTTTACATTGATGTAAAAATAAGCTATAGATATGGCTCAAGGGAATTGGGCGAAGTGTGACCAAGTGTCCTGCTAATGACTGGCTGAGGGACTCCATTCCCTAAAAGGGCTGTGGCTAGGTGATGGCGGAAGATATGGAATCCTTTCCGGTCTCCTTTGGACTGCCGCGTGCCTGAAGCTTTCATGATCCTGCCTGCCACGTTGCCAATGCTTCTGCTTTTCAGTCTATCGTATGGTTTATTTTGTGAAATAAAAATATACCTGCTTTCTGTATGGGGACGCTCTGATGCCAGATAGTCATATATGGCATTTCCTACAACTGCTGTTAATGGAAGTTCAAGAGGAAACTCAGTTTTCTGCTGTTTAATACAAATTAAATCCTTGTCCCATTCAATGGAGTCAAGTGTCATTCCTGCGATATCGCAGCCACGCAGTCCTGTGTAAAGTGCAAGCATCCCGATAGCTTTATCACAGAGCGTAAGCGTATTTTCACCATTAGCTAGTGCTCCCTTAATTCTTTGTATTTCTTCTGATGTTAGATATTGTATATTTTTTCTAGTTTCCCTTAAGGCGGGAAGGAAAGCTAAAATTCGATGACAAATTTCTGGATGACAGGCGATACACGCCTTCAATACTGCAGCAATATTTTTCTTGTAGGAACAGCTCCTTAGCAGTGGTCCATCAGTAGATATAAATATAGAAAGCACTGCCTCTTCTGTAATTTCAACTAGGCTATTTATTCCTTTTTTCTGTAGGGATAAGAAAAATGTAGATGCATTATGAGATTCTGTACAAATGGTAGTAACCTTCTTGCCACGTTTCCTTTCTGCTTCACAGTAATAGTCAATGATAAATTTAAATTCTTGTGACAACAAAGGATAAGCACCCCTTTGAAAAAGCTCATGTCTCCGGCTACCATTCGGGTATCTGCCATGAACATCAAACTGCTCAATAGCTCCGATGATAGTCCGTTTATCACGGAGACAATCATCAGAGTATGATGTTTTGGTGTATTCTAAATATACATCTTTATAGCATGACCATTCCTTTGAATCTACAGTCGACAGGATTTTTTTAATCTCCCGCTTGAACCTGCCGACGTATGTTTTAGAGTAACCTTTGGTTTCCATGTAAGAAATTAGTTTGAGATAATTATCTTGTAGATTTTGTACATTCATTTGTATGTCCTCCTATTTAATTTGATAATAAGAGTATTTACTATGAGAAAAAAATCCAAACCTTTTTTCTGCTAAACAACTGAAATATCAGCATTTTATCAAAAGGTTTGGATTTTATTAATGTTTGGATAACTAAAAAAATCCAAACGTTTGGATTTTATAAGACATGCATTTGTTACAAGAAATCTGATTCGATGGATTGATGAAGGTAAGTATGTTATGGCTCTTATGCCATCAAGCTCAGGCAAGCCCTCACAAACACCCCAGGGGTGTTTATTTTGCGATAGATAATCCTATAAAAATAAAACGATTTTTAAGTCTTTTAGTTTTAAATGTTTATATATATGGTAAGATAATAATAAGGATATAAATTCACAAAAATATTATATAAGAAGGTGAGGAACAATAAATGAGTAAGTTTTCAAATTTGCTCAGATTACTTATTTTATTAAAAAGTAGAAAGCGAGTAAAAACCAAGGAACTTGCTGATGCTTTGAGTGTTAGTGAAAGAATGATTAGAAAATACATGAGCGATTTAGCTGAAGCTAACGTAAATGTAGAATCTATTTCAGGGTCTACTGGAGGATTTGAATTAATAGGTTATGATTATCTATTAAATCTTGATATTAAATCTGATGAAGCTATATCATTACAAATGGCGACTACATATCTTAAGGAATCTACCGATTTTGATTTAGAAGTGCAATCAGCATGTATTTCTAAAAGAAAATTAAGAATAAAATATTGTTCACTATCTTCTGGAGAAACTGAAAGGATAATATATCCTTATGGACTAGTAACAAGGAATAATTTGAAATATATCGTAGCTTACTGCGAAAACAGAGAAAGAGAATTAACTTTTAAGCTTATTAGGATAATGCAAGTAGAAGTATTGAATGAAACTTTTGTAGCAATCTCAGTCGTTCCTCCTTCAAAAGCACCCCTGGTTGAATAGTGTCAATAAGCTGGTAATATGGTTTTGAAACGTTGCAAAAGATACTTTGTTAATTTTACAAATATAAATATTTGTGAGTTACTAAATTAATGTAAGGAAAAATGGGTTAAACATAATATTATTACTCGAGAGGAATTTACAAGAAAAATTGGCACATACCAAGAAATTCCTTGTTGTATGTATATTTAATATAAATATATGAATTGATGAATATGCATTTATTAACAAAGTGATATAAAAAATAATTAAAGTTAAGATTATAAGAATTATCAGATGGGGGGGATTTATATAAATAACCCTAAATTAGGTGGAGAAGTAGTTACTAGAAGTTTTAAAATATATAAAGAAATAGCTGAAGATTTTTCTTGTTTTGCAGATAGTAGAAAGGAAACACAAAAGGATCTTATTTCACTTGCTTTAGTAGAATTTATAAATAAATATAGAAGATGATTTTATGCGATAGCTAAAAAATGCCTATATTTTATAAAAACTTGAAATTTTGCCCCCATTTGTAAAAATATTATCATTTAAAAGATAATAAAATACATTAATGGGGGTATTTTACAAATGTAATAAATTAATATGTGTAATTTTCAACTTCAATTTTATCGGATTTTTCATAAGGTGCAAGTGTGGATATCATTTTTATAGGACTATCGCAATTATTTACACAATAGTGAATTTCACCTGGTTCTATATGAATAAACTGGCCCTTTGTAAGGTGATTTATTTTACCATCTACGATGATGTCAATTTCTCCATCCATAATATAGAAATTTTCTTCCATGATGTTGTGATAATGAGCTTTAAAATTTTGTCCTGATTGAAATTGCACTAATGCGAAATTCATACGCGGACCTTTCATTAGATATTTTGGACCACTGTCACCAAAACGGTATTCTTCATTTTTTTCATCAATAATGTACATATTTAATTCCTCCAATTTTTTTATTATGAATTCTATAGACCAGGTGCAATCCACATATTTTTTGTGATTTTTTGGTTACAAAGGGCTAATTGCGAATCGTATACTTTTCGCCACTTACTATAAATATCTTCATAAAGGGCATGATTTTTCATATTGGGTTCGTAAGTTTTATCCCAGCGTACCAATTCATTAGCTGTTTTTGATATATCAGAGTAAATCCCTGCACCAAGGCCAGCCACTATTGCAGCACCAAGGCCAGTTGCTTCTTTTACTACTGGAACACGAATTGGAAGGCCTATAACATCAGATAAAATCTGACACCAAAGCGGACTATTGGAAGCGCCACCTGCAAATACAATGCTTTCTGGCATAATACCAGTAAATCCTTTTACCAGATCAATGTTACCTTTGGTAACCATAGCTGTATTTTCTAGTATTGCACGGTAAAAGGTGTAACGATTAAATTTCTCGGGATCCAGTTCAAAATTTGTAAAGGTCGGAGCAGCATGCTTCCAGGAAATGAAATTCATTACATCGGAAAAAGCGCACATCATGCCGTAACTTCCAACAGGAATTTCTGCAGCCTTATCATTCATAAGATCATAAACATCTCTACCTGTTTTTTCAGCTTCCTGTTTTTCAAACTGGCAGAAAGCATCACGGTACCAGCGCATAACAAGTCCTGGTTTGAAGGCTAGTGCTTCATATTGCCATACACCTGGTACAGCATGACAGTTTACACGGACACGGCAGTCTGGATCTGTTTTAACATTATCTGTATTGAGTTCATACTGCCAGAAACTTCCACCAAAAATAGCTGCTTCATTTGGTTTTACAACGCCTACACCAATACAACCAAGCTGTGCATCACCTCCGCCAACTACAACAGTAGTACCTTCAGCAAGACCGGTATCTTCAGAACCTTTTGCATTTACCTTGCCAATTACAGAACCACATTCTGCAATTTCCGGAAAAATATTATCCTTAAGACCACATCTTTTCATAATTGAAGGGTTCCATTTACGCGCTTTAAGATTAAGTATGCCGGTAGTTGAACCATTGCTTGGTTCAACTGCAAGCTTTCCAGTTATTTTATAAATCAGCCAATCATTAAACATGCCTATAGTGGAAACATTTTCATATATTTCAGGCAGTTTATTCTTTACCCAAAGAAGTCTTGGAATTGCATCTAGAGCAAAAGATTGTCCAGATTCAAGGTATAAATCCTTTTCGAGTTCTGGATCAAGTTTAATCAGCTGTGAAACTTCATCGCTAGCACGAGCATCTACATTAGCACAGGCCCAGATTTCTTTCCCATCCTTGTCGTACAGTACAATTCCTTCACGCATACAGGTAGTAGATAGAGCAGCAATTTCTTTTGGATCAATTTTTGTTTTATCTATAACGGCATGAATGCAGCTACGTGCTAGATCCCAATTATGAATCCAGTCAAAGTCCATACTTCCAGGCCATCTTGGATCTTCATTATGTGTCCATTCCTGCTGTACACAACCAATCTGATTTCCTTTAAAATCGAATAAAAGAGCACGTACGCTGCCGGTACCGGCATCAACGGCCATTAAATATTTTTTCATATAAATACCCCCCTTGTAATAGGTTGAATTTTAATAAATTAAATCTAATCAGTTAAATTATCTAAAGGTTTTGGTACATTTTCTAATAACTGCAGAGCTGTTGATTCATCTGTAATAAGAATATCTAAGTATCCTCCATTCAAGACAGCTTTAATTGCCTCTACTTTATCATCACCTGCAGCAACTCCAATTACATTTTCTAGGTTGCGGAGTGTATCAAGTGGAGTTGTAATGAGACGAGATTCAATATTTGAATCTATCAAATTCCCATCTTTATCTACAAAATGGCAAAGCACATCACCTACAGCGCCTTTCAATTTTAGGTAGAGTATATCATTTTCACTTAAAATGCCACTTTTTATAGTTGTCGCATTTTTGCTTACAGAACCAATACCTATAACAGATAAAGAAGAAAGTTGTGTCATACGTGAGATATCACTAACTGATGCTTCATTCTTAATTGCAGCTACGACTTCTTTTGAAGATACAAGAAGAGGTGCTGGAATTAAATATAGTTTCGCATTGAATATGGAGGACATATTATTGGGTAGATAAAAATTAACTCCACCAGTGAGTGAAACTACAGAAATAGGCTGTTCTACCATAGTCGCCAGATTATTTAGAATACGACTTTGTGTATCACCATATCCCATATTAATGAACCCATTATTTTCAAGACGATTATTTATATACATGGCAGCAGCTCTTGCAATATTTTCATTTGTATTAACTTCTTTAGGTGGCGAAGCTACAATGAAAATGTCTTTAAGATTATAAGTTTCTGCCAGTTTTCGTTCTAATTGCATGCGATTAGCATGATCATCCTTCATCTTAAATTGAATAGTTCCAGTAGTACGTGCTTGACTTAATAATTTTACAACGCGCATACGTGAGATTCCGAGAAATTCTGCAATTTGCTGCTGTGTCATATTATCTACATAGTAATACCATGCAGTTTTAAACATAAGCACTTTTTCATAATCAATGTTATTATCCATATTTATATTGCCTCCATGTTTTTATATTAACTAACGATATATTTTCAGAATAAGCACAGTAAAAGTTTAATTTTTTTTGAATAAATTTTATACATTTACTATTTTTCACAACATTTGTTTTGATGAGTAACATTTGTTCGAATTTATATAGATATTATATCAATACTATTTTTTACTGTCAATGTTGAAATTATTTTAAAAATCAAAGATTATAAATAAAGAACAAAAACGCGTATACATATTGACTAATAAGGGTTTGAAGTTTATAAAAGGTGAGAGATATAAAAAAATATTAAATTTCATTATAAACGTTTTCATAAAATTATTGACAAATTATTCATTATATTATATTATCAAATTGTAGAAACAAAATTTTAGTAAATAAACAAATGTTATATAATAGTATTATGGAGGCTTGGATTATGTTAGAGAATATTTTAAATGATAAAACAATAAATCCTAAGGATACGCTCCTTTCTGTACACGATATTTATAAATCATTTGCTAAAAATCAGGTATTGAAAGGAATCAATCTTGATGTATGTAAAGGTGAAGTATTAGCATTGATTGGAGGTAACGGTGCAGGCAAGAGCACATTAATGAAAATTATAATGTGCATTTATAGGCAGGATACAGGTGATATTTATCTTGGAGCTAATAAGGTTACAAGTTCAAAACCTCAGGATGCAATGGACCTTGGAATGTATCTTGTACCTCAGGAACCTATGCTATTCCCAAATATGACTGTTGAAGAAAATATAGTAATAGGTTTTAATGAAAATATTGGAGAATTGCACAAACGTCTTGCAGATTTGATAATACAGCTTGGCTGGGAAATGGATTTAAGCAGAAAAGCTCTGACTTTATCTATTGCAGAGCAGCAGCTGGTAGAAGTTCTTCGCGGACTTCTAAGAAATGCAAAATTACTTATTTTGGATGAACCTACTAGTGCTTTAACCTTTAATGAAGTAGAATCTCTTTTTAAGATTATTAAGGATCTTAAAAAGAAAAATATTGGTATCATATATATTACTCATCGTCTTGAAGAAGTATTTGAGATTGCAACTCATGTTGCAATAATGAGAGATGGTACTATTACACTTAATGGAATAGTTAAAGATTTTACTCTTGAGATGCTTGTAAAAGGTCTTCTTCCTCCTAATGTAGAAGAGAAGAAACAAGTTTTAAAAGGTAAGGTACCAGATTATAAAAATATTAAACCAATTTTTACATTGAAGGATTATAGTGGATATGGTTTTAAAGATGTATCTTTCGATGTATATCCTGGTGAAATATTAGGATTAGCAGGAGTGGTAGGTGCTGGTCGTACAGAACTTGCAGTTACAGTCTTTGGTAAAGATTTAGTACTTGGTGGAAAGGTTTATCTTGATGGACAAGACATTACAGGAATGTCTACCGCTAAGGTAATTGAAAAAGGTATTAATTATGTTCCTGAAGATAGACGACAGGATGGAATTTTCAAAATTGGTGATATTGCATTAAATATTTCATGTGGATGTTTAAAAAATCTTAGTAAGTTTTTTATGAACTGTAAAGAAGAAGAGAAAATTACTAATCAATACATAAATGATTTGTACATTAAAGTAACCGGACAGGACCAATTGATTGGAAGCCTTTCAGGTGGTAATCAACAGAAAGTTGTAATAGCTAGAGTTCTTGCAACTCACCCAAAGCTTATTATATTAGATGAGCCTACTCGTGGTATAGATGCTTCAGCCCGTGGCGATGTGTATACGATTATAAATAAGCTAAAGGAAAAAGGATTTTCAGTTTTACTGATCTCGTCTGATATGGAAGAAATTATTCAGCTTTCAGATCGTGTAATCACTATGTTCCAGGGCTGCATAAATCATACATTCCAGAAGGCAGACATTAATCAAAACAATCTTATGAGTGCGGCCTTTGGTGTCTATGAGGACAAGAGGGAAGGTGCAAAAATATGAATGCAGTAAAGAAATTTATAAATCGAAGAGAGTCCACTGCTATTATTTTTCTATTTGTTCTATACGGAATAGTAGGACTTATAAATCCTACATTTATGAAATCAGACAATATCATGCTTTGTTTAAATGGTGCTACAGTTTATACACTTTGTGCTGTCGGTATGGCATTTGTTATGTTTACTGGTGAAATTGATGCATCTATCGGTGCTACGTTAGGATTATCAGCTGCAGTTGTAGCTACTATGGTTAGAGATGGTCAGCCATTTCAACTTGCAGTAATAGTAGCTGTATGTATAGGATTGTTTATAGGTTTAATTAATGGAGTTGGTGTGGCAGTTCTTAAAGTACCATCCATTATTATGACAATAGGTATTAACAGTATAGTAAGAGGTATTTCATATGTGTATACTGGTGGTGCCTGGGTTGAAAACGTTCCCAAAAGTTTTAAATCACTTTCACAGAAGGGTGTTGCAGGACTTTCATGGATGTATATAGGCACAGTTATTGTCATTATTGCTATATACATGCTTTTAGCAAAGACAAAGCGTGGCCGTTACTTCCAAGCAGTTGGTGATAATGAGGATGGTGCAATTCATCTTGGTCTTCCTGTTACAGCAACACGGTTACTCAGCTTTGTAATATGTTCAGTTTGTGCTTCTTTAGCCGCTGTTGTATTTGTCAGCCGTATTGGATTTGTTACACCTACCTCTGGTAATGGTTACGAAATGAGTGCAATTGCTGCCTGTGTTATTGGTGGTATCAGCCTTTCGGGTGGTATTGGAAATATGATTGGCGCTACATTTGGTGCATTAATAATGGCATCTATAAGCCGTATATTAGTATTTTTAGGATTTCCATCTAACTATGATAATACTATTACTGGTATTTTGTTAATCACTATAGTTGTTTTGGATGCAATAATGCAGCATCGTAATGCTGAAAAGGCAAGGAGAGAAAGATTGACAGCTAGAACTGAAACAGCTACTGAAAATAAAGCAATAGGAGGAAATATAAATGAAAGAGAAATTGAAAAAAAATCATTTAAAATTTAAATTTCGTTGGGAATATTTTCTAATCCTGTTTATTGCTGCAGAAGTAATTATATTTGGGTCTATGAATCCTAGAATATTAATTCCGAGTGTTTTGTTTGGTAGTTTTAATGATTTTATTTCCATCTGTGTTATTTCAATTTTTATGTGTTTTGTATTTATTACAGGTGGTATAGATTTACAAGCTGCTTCTATTGTAGGATTAAGCTCAATCGTAATAGGCGTTTCGTGGAACAGTTTAGGAATTAGTATTGGTGTAGCTTGTTTGATTGCTGTAATCATTGGTTGTTTATGTGGTGCATTAAGTGGATTTTTCATAGCGTATACTAATGTACAGCCAATGGTAATCACACTCGGAGGATCGTTTCTATACTCTGGACTTGCTATTGCAGTATCTAATATGTCAAATACTGCTGCTTATGTTGGTATAAGTGGATTTCCAGAGTCCTTCACATCTTTTACAAAAAGACGTTTTTGGGGAGTAATACCTTCACAGGTTTTGATTTTCATTGTGCTTGCTGTTATTGCTTATATTATTCTTCATCGTACAAAGTACGGAAGACAAGTATTCCTTTGCGGTATTAACAACCGTGCTGCAGAATTTTCTGGTATTAATACAAAATTAATTATTATGAGTACTTACATTTTCTCAGCTATGGCAGCTTCTTTTGCAGGGATTATTATGACAAGTTATCTTGGTTCTGCAAAATCTGATTTTGGTTCTAGTTTAACAATGCCGATTATTACAGCAGTGATACTTGGGGGTACTTCTACCTTAGGCGGTAAAGGCGGAGTTTTTGGTACTGCTCTTGCAGCTGTTGCAATTGGACTTCTAAGATTTGGACTTTCTATGAATGGAATATCAAACCAATACTTAGATATTCCAGTAGGTATAATGCTAGTTATTGTAGTTGCAGCAAGTACTGCTTCTAAAAATCCAAAGATTAATATGTTCATAAAGCAACATTTGAAATTCAAACAAAAATTAGAAGGTAAATTAACAGGTAAATAAACATTTTACCATTATTAATGTGTATACAGGCGGATGTATTTACGTCTGCATAAAATAAAAAAATAATATTACAAGGGGGATTTATTATGAAAAAGAAAGCTGTTGCATTAGCGCTTGTTGGTGCAATGATGTTAACTACACTTGTTGGTTGTGGTTCAAGTAGTACAAAAGAAGGTTCTACTGATTCTAAAAAAGAAGATATTACTGTAACATTTATTCCTAAACTTACAGGTAATGCATTCTTTGAGTCTGCTAATAAAGGAGCTCAAGAGTATGCTAAAAAATGGGGATTCAAAGTTGATTATCAAGGTGATGCAACTGCATCTGCAGCTGCACAGGTTTCTATAATTAATAAAGCAGTTCAACGAGGTACTAATGCTATTTCTTTATCATCTGTTGACGCAGCAGGTGTTAAAGCAGCACTTAAAGCTGCAGCAGATGCAGGCGTTACAGTAACTACATGGGATTCTGATGTAGATTCATCAGTTCGTAAAATTATGGTTTCACAAGGAACTCCAACGCAATTAGGAGAGATGCTAGTTCAAATGGGACTTGATTCATTAAAAGAACGTGGCAAAGATCCTACAAAAGATGTTATTAAATATTGTTGGCATTATTCAAATGCAACTGTTAGTGACCAAAACTCATGGCAAGTGGAAGGTGAGAAATATATAAAGTCAAAATATCCTAACTGGGTAAATGTTGCACCAAGCAACTACTATTCAAATCAAGATGCTGAACAAGCTATCTCTGTTGGTGAATCTATATTGTCTGCACATGCTGACATTGATTTAATTATTTGCAATGACTCTACTTCACTACCAGGACAAGCTCAAGCAGCTCAAAACAAAGGTAAAACAGCTAAAGACGTTACTATAACTGGTTTTGCTTCACCCAATTCAATGAAACAATATTGCACTGATGGTATATTAACTCGTTGGGGTCTATGGGATTGCGGAATTCAAGGTGCTATGGGATGCTACATTGCATACTATATAGCTTCTGGTAATGACGTAAAAGTTGGAGATAAGGTTGATATACCTAATATAGGAAATGTGGAAGTTATGCCAAACAGCGTACTTGATCCTAAAGCAGATGATTCTGATGCTTCTTCAGGAGTTATATTACTTCCAGAAAGAACAGTATTTACAAAAGAAAACATGGATAAGTATAACTTCTAATATATTTATTATAAATATTTTTAAATGAACAATTTTGATTACCAAGAAGTTTTTAATAAATGTATCAATTACTTTATAGTTATTTCCAATGACAAATATATTAGCGCATGAATATATGCGCTAAATACAAAAATGGAGGGTTTTAATAATGGCAGATTTAGAAGGATTAAAGGTTGCAAAAGACTATCATTTAGACGTACCATTTGCAAATAACAGTGGAAGTTTTTATGTGAAAGGATCAAACAATTTAGATTGGGGAATGAAGAAACATCTTGCAAATATTTTTGATGCAAAGAGTGGTAATACTGTAATGTTTGCATTTGATCATGGCTACTTTATGGGGTCAGTATCAGGACTAGAAAGACTTGATATATTGATTCCTAAATTAATATCTAGTGTTGATGTATTAATGTGTACAAGGGGTGCTCTTCGTTCTAGTGTACCTCCAGTTGGCAATAAAGCAATTGCTCTTCGTGTTTCATCTGGTTCATCTATGTTAAATGATGATTTATCTCATGAAATAGTTGCTGTTAATATTGAAGATGCAATCAGATGCAATGCAGATTGTATGGCTGTACAAACATTTATCGGTGCAGATGGCCAATTGTCAAGTATTGATAACATATCAAAAGTAATAAATGCAGGTATTCGTTACAGTATTCCTACAATGGGTGTTGTGGCAGTTGGTAAGGATATGGCACGTACAGATAAATATTTCAAACTTGCTACTCGTATGCTTGCAGAAGTTGGTGTGAACATGGTTAAGACTTATAATTGTGATAACTTCGAAGAAGTCGTAGCCGCATGCCCAGTTCCTATAGTTGTAGCAGGAGGAAAGAAGTTACCTGAAATTGAAGCTCTTGCACTTGCATATGATGTAATCGGCAAAGGTGCACATGGAATTGATATGGGAAGAAATATCTTCCAAAGTAATCATCCAATAGAAATGGCACAAGCTGTCCGTAAAATTGTTCATGAAAAAGCAACTGATAAAGAGGCTTATGAATTTTATCAAGATGCAATTCACAGATAAATAGTTTACCCATACCATAATTTATTTTACCACCTGAAATTATATTTCAGGTGGTAATTTACGTCTTATAGGGGTATAGAAAACCATTTTTAACAATGAAGTAGCTAAACAATGGAATAATTTATTACCTTTTTTTAGGCGGCTGTCCAGACACTCTAGAAGAAACTCTAAGTTCAGGCACAACATTTGGAGGAACTTCTCCAAGAACTGCTTTAATAAGGTTTTCTGCAGCTACCATGCACATATCAAGGCGTGTTTTTTTAGTAGCAGTACCTTCATGTGGAAGAGTGACTACATTAGGCATTTTAAGTAGAGGATTATCAAAATTAATTGGTTCTATTTCATAAACATCTAGCCCCGCTGCATATATTTTATTATTTTCAAGCGCTTCTATTAAAGCCTCCTCATTAACTGTCTCACCTCTAGATGCATTTATAAATATGGCTGTATTTTTCATCTTATTAAATTCGTTAGTATCTATTAGATGATAGGTATCCTTTGTAAGAGGAGGCATAACTACGATGAAGTCAGATTTTTGCAAAAGTGAATCAAAGTCACAGTACTTTACCCCTAGCCTTTCCTCGGCCTCCAGTTTTCTGTTTCTATTATAATATAATACTTCCATATCAAATCCAAACTTAGCTCTTTTAGCTACTACTTCGCCTATCCTACCCATACCTATAATCCCTAAAGTAGCATGATGAACATCTAACCCACAAATATTTTCTTCATCTCTAGGTATCCATTTTTCATCTTTCACATACCTATCTAATTCTACAATTCTTCTGGAAGAACATAACATTAACCCTATTATTAAATCTGCTACTGTGTCATTTAACACAGAGGGCGTGTTTGTACCTAGAATTTTTCTTCTCTTCATTGCTTCTAAATCAAAATTATTGTATCCCACCGTAATATTACTTACAACTTTTAGATTTGGAGCATGATTTAATAGTTCATCATCAATTCTTACATCTGTAAGCATTACACCTTCTTTGTCTACAAGCTTTTCAAACAGTATTTCTTTTGGAACTTTCTCATGGAAATCCCATTTTTCGTAGTTGCAATACTTAGCAATATATTGTTCTACCTCTTTCGGTAATCTTTCTGCAATATATACATTGGGTTTATTCATAATTTTCCACCTCGTTACTTTCAGTTTAGTATTTTTTTGCTTTAATTTATGGAATTGTAAAATTTTGAAGCACATATGGGCAGATTTTACTTGCTACTCTATTGTTTAATCAAACATAATAAAGGGATTACATTCACTCGGACTTCTCCACTCGACTCTGTCTTT
>JBLHPD010000114.1:0-15651 GCA_047624165.1 Clostridium sp.
CTTGTTACTAACAATGAAATCTCATTTTCATCAGATATATCTAAATTTTTTACACCTATTGGTACTGTTGTTAAGTTTCCTTCTGATAACACTTTGCTTGATTTAATAAACATAAAACCACTATTTTCTGCAGCCATATCAATTTGTTCATCAACTAATCTAAGAAACTCTTTTATCCTTTCCTGTTCCCATACAACAACTGCATGATGATTAAATTCACCTTTGCTTGGAGTATTGCTAAGATAGTATTCATTTAAAAGAATAAGCCTGTCTATCCATAATGCTTCCTGTTCCTCTAAATCTAAAACATCAAAATAATGGGCAGTATAACTACCAACTTTATTAAAACATTGCTGCATCTCCAGAAGTTTATTTTTAGAATCTTTAAGGTTGATAATTGCTAGATTAAGCAAATTATTTTCTTTGTTCTTTTGAATAATATTCACAAATTGGTTAAGATAATTTGTTATACAAGTAAAATAACCATGCTTCATTTTACTTGTAAATTCTTTCACCACAGACTTCTCCTCAAACGGTCTTTCTTCATAGGGAAAAGACTTTTCCCGTATGAGAGTATTACAAATATAACACCTTATTTCATCTAAATTAGTAAGTATAGATTTATTCAAATTCTGTTGTTTAAGTATCTTTTCTAGCACCTCTACGTTTAACTTAGCAAATTCAATAACTTTTCTTCTTAGGTCCATCCAATAACTTTGCCAATCGTAAACGGATATAAATTCGTAATGAGATAAAATACTTTTGCTCCAAAGTTGAGTTAAATCTGTATTAAAAGAAAGTAATACATTTCTTATAGGCATTTCTTTATGAGAGTCGTCATAGAAAGAAAAAAACTCTGCAAAATCTATACGAGGTTTGATCGAATCTGCAAAATAAGTCTCATATATTGGCAAAAACCTACAAATGACATTTATCCTACTTACACTTTCTTCACTAGCCTTTTTTGCGTCGTTTGGCAATAAAATATACTCTATATGAATTGAATAAGAATACTCATAAATTTTTACACTGTTTGTTTTTATTCTTAAATAGCTTAGGATTTCATCCTTGTTCTTTGAAACAAAAGCTAAGTATGCCTCTTCGGATAATTTGTGAAACTCATACATTAATAATGACAGTTCGTTAAAGTTCCAATCCTCTCTTTCGTCCCAAATTTCATCAAAATTTAATCCTGATACAATGTCAAATTTTTTATCTACCCTAATGAGCCAGTTTGCTAAAGATGCAAAATCCGATACATCTCTCTGTATATCTTGATCTCTTAAATTCAAATATAGGTAATACGTATAAATATAAAAATCTGATTTTTTAACCTGAAACTTTTTAATTGTATTTGATAACTCTAATAAATACTCAATATTTTTATTTTCGGGATCTATCTTGTTAATCTCTTCTAATGTTTTAACATCAACATCGAATTGTTTACTATTCCAAGGATTTATTTCATTTAAAAATAAAAATAGTCCCCCATGTGCGTCTGCATCATCAAATATTACTTTATTAGCTTTAAAGTACTTTAGTATAGATCCTGAAAACACACCTTGAATTGTTTGAACCAAATAGCTATATGACTTGGTTTTGACTGATGCAGCTAAATCACTATAAAGTTCATCTATGCTTCCATCAATATATAGTGGTATTTGTGAATATAGTTTACCAATAAAAAGATCATCAACGATGCTTAAAAGCTTTCTTAGTGTTATTGATATAGAATGATACTCATGCAAAATATCCAATATATGCTGTGAACGTACAGGATGTAGTCCTTCAACATAACGTACACCTTTATCAATCTTAATGAAATATTCATCTTCAATGCTATTAACTATACTATTTAAATCAGAGGTATTTTCCAAACTATCTTCGAATTGCGCTAATAATTTACTCACAGGTAAGCGAACACCAATGACGTCCGACAATGCAACCTGTCGTAATAATTCAAGTTTAATGGATGCATGCTCTTCATTTGCTATCTTTTTCAGCTGATACGAAATACGATCTTGTATCATCTCACCATGCGTAAGCAAGTATATATATTCAATAAGCAATTTTCTATCTTGTATCTTTTCCCATGAACTTTGCCAATTTTTTATACTTCTGTGAATTCTATTCCTAGCTTTTAGATTATTATATATTCCTTTTGCTTCATAAGCATCCATAAATATACCTATTATTTTCAGTCTACATAAATTACTCTGATCACCTGAGAAAGTATACCAATCATCTTCTCTTGTAGTAACTAAAATACTATAATTCAAACGTAATTTTTCTGTAAGATTTTGAGAAAGCTTATTCCATTCCTTTAACTCCTCATCTAAATTATCAAGTATAATAAGAACCTTTTCACCTAGCTTTAATCTTGAATTAAAATATTCAACAATATTACTTATTTCCTTACTATCCTTGCACCAATTTAATTTATATATCGTATATTCATTTTTTAGACTATACGCTACTTGCCATGCCAACGTTGTTTTTCCTTGTCCACTAGATGATTTTATTACAGTTATTTGATTTTCTTTAATTGATTCTTTAATAACTATTTCCAAGTGTTCGCGTCTAATTGGCAACCCATTTGCAATATCTGCTGGTGCAGCCTTTTTCCCTTCAAAGTACTCTTCATTAAAATTTTCTGTTTGCATTTCCTCAAAGTTTATTTTATCAATCCATTGATACGATGGATTCTGATGACCTTTAGAAATATCATCTTTTGTATATTGTATAAGTTTGAGCAGTTCATGGTAATTCATTATCTCTCTATTCTGTGCCTTGTGGAACACATTATAAAACAATGTGTTAACAAATAAATTTTCATTTCCAGTATCTAAAGAAAATTTTTCTATAATTAGTTTTTTAATTTTATCCTCAATAGAAATTTTACCAAGTTTTTCAAACTGCAATTGATTATAAAAAACACCAAAGTTAAAATCTATCCACGACCAGTTTGGATATTTCATTTTTAGTTTTTTTATTTTTTCATCCCAAAAATCTATTGAACTTTTATCTAATTTGTTTTCAATTAACTTGCTTAAATTCCCCGTAGCAATTTGGGCATCGTATACTAGTTTGAAAAATCTCTTATCATTTTTCTTATCCGCTAAATATACCTCTATAAAATTTTTTAAGATGGAATCAAAAAAGCTCGCATCCTGTTTTACATTAGAATATTTTAGTTGTGTATTATAAATTACTTCATTATCAGATATGGTAGACTTATATAAATCAACATCTTCTATCCCCTCGAACTTAATTGTTTTGCTTTCACTATCAAGAAAGTTTAAAACAATATAACAAGAATAAAGAAGTTGGTAGTTAAATCCCCCTAGCGCTATTTGCCCACCTATTCGTCCAATTTCTATATCTTTAACTGATGTATTTTTTACAGGTATAGGCTGCTTTTTTTTCCTAGTTTTAGCCATCATATTACTCCTTGTTTTTATAATATTTTTCCTGATATACGGAAAATGAGAAGCTTAAATTACAGTATAATTATTATAAAATTAATCTGTATTATCTAGTTCTTAACTGAGACAACTCTTCTCTAAACTCACTATGCTTTTCACTCTTATTATCTTTTAAATTTAAAGCTGGTTCATAAGTGTTAATCAAATATATTTCAAACTCCATAGGATTTTCAATTGTAACAAAATGCATTATCAAGTTATCTTTCATCCATTTTGATAACTTTTCCTCGTGTTCATCAATAAACTTATACTTTAAGTTATTTATTTCACTCTCATATTCTTTTTCAAAACCAAACAACACTCCCAAGCTTTTCCGTAATGTAGAGCTTCTAGCTTTTCCATTAAAATGATTTCTATAATCCCGTTTTCTTATACTTTTAACCCTTGAAGTTGGTCTACCAGATATTCCTACATAAATAACTGGTAATCCATTAACGTATGAATATTTTAATTCCTTCATTCTGGCTGGTAAAACATCAGTATTTTTTGCGCATAATAGATAAGCTCCTGCTTCATCTGGTAATTTAGTAGGCATGTCTATTGTAGGGATAAAAGTATTTTCTAATAATTTATTTAATAACTCTTTCAAATTGCTACTCAACCTCCTTTATTATGGTAACTTCTATAATTGCAAATATGTTGCATTCCATAATATAATAGCTGAACATTATTAGCCTAATTAGAATATAACTAAATATTATATTTGTTTATTATCGTAATATTCTTGTAACATCTTTGCTTGATTAATAAAATTAGTTTTTTGGTTTTCTTTCTCAATAACCTTATTCAAAGAATCAATATCAACTTTTGAGTAATATTGCTTAAGCAAGTCTTGTACTATATCATCTTTAATTATAGGTATAATAAAATCCCTGTAAGATACTAAATCCAATTTATCATTAAACAATCTCTCGATTTTTTTATACGCATCTTCTTTTCTATTTAAATTATAGTTACATAAAAAGTCATAGCATTCAAGTAATATTCTACAATCTTGGTAATTTTCTATATTTTTTTCAATTTGTTTTATACATTTTTTATAGTTTTGTGAAAAGTATAAATATTGAACTGAGTAAAGCATAATCTCTCTACTAAAGTATTTATTTGAAAAAATAATATCTTGTAGTTGGAGAAATAATTTATATATTTCATAAATATTATCAGCCATATATGATAAATTAGGATTGCTAGGTGTAAGTGTCTGATTACCTATTTTCATATATGCAATTCCTTTATAATCGTAAGTAAAGAGTAAGGTTCTAATTTTCTCCAATAGCAAAATTTCATTTGCTCCCAGAAAATCATTAAAACTAAATATTCTTTCAATTTCAGTATCAATTTTAATAGATTCATTAGATAAATAATCCCCCACTACAATAAATAATTTTGAATTAGCATCATATAAGTATGAATCATTTAAGCATTTATTTTGTAATCCTAAAATAAAATCTTCTTTTTTAAGAGATCCTACTCTAATTTCATTTTGAAACAAAGATGGGGAAAAATTATTATGTATTAATGTTAAATCAATATAATGAAACAATTCTGAATAAACATTAAACATACTATATTCTAGTTTTGGTCTTAGTTTTAAGTATCTATTTCTAGTTGGAAAATGATTAAAAATAAGCCAAAAAATTATTGCCGCAATAATTGATAGTATAATTGGAATAATTATATCCTTCATAATATTAAAATTATCATTTGTATTAATTGCACTTAAAAATCGAATAGTGATTCTTTGCTCTGATAGTTGATTAAACCGAAACATTAAAAAAGCAAATATTAAAATGAATATACATCCTAACCATATACATAAATATTTATAACAATTTCTAATTATTTTATTTTTTATCTTTTTTAAGAACCCTTCAGGACTAGGTTTCCCAGCTTCTTTCTTTACTTTTTCCCATTCCGACTTGAACGTAAATTGACAATATTCAATTAATTGTTCTTTTAATTTTTCATCATTTTTATCTGCAATAATTTTATCCAATAAAGATATCAATGTCTTTTGTTCACTAATATTATAATATAGCTGAATTTCATTTTTTATATTTGTAAGTTCTTTATCGCTAGTCTCATCCTCCCTGCTTAATTTTATGAACTTATATATCATATTCCTTAATATATATAACCATTTTACTCGATTCTCAGATACTGTTTTTGCATAAAGTGTCTTTTGACCCACAGAATTAGAAACCCAAACTACTTCTATTGAGACGGCAATAGCAATAATTGTTACTATACCACTAAAAATGCCGAAATATTTTACAATTTCATCCATATAAATCTCACCCATCCAATTCATATATATTTCTATAAGAATACTAATAACTTTTAATCTACCATTGATAGAACTTAACTTCACCTTTCAGAATATTTTCTTTAATACCACTTTCTATTAACATCCTTAATTCCTGCTAAATTATACTATTAAGCTCTCCACAAAATCATTATAAAATATGATAATCATAATAATGTAATGCTGTTTTTTAATTACGTACATTATAATTACTATTTTTAAATTTATCATGACCACCAATATATGATTTTACATATGTTTCGATTTATGTATATATTAAAGTTATAAAATCCCTGTAATCAATAGTTAGATTATTAATAAAGTTATTAACTTGATTTATACAACTTTCTTTTTCCCTAATATCTTCTGGCTCAAAATACTCTTTCATCATAATACCCTCTCTAAGATCAAAATCAGCAGAAGATGGTATTATCTCTAATAAAACAGTTAACTCTTGTCCAATTTGCATATTTTTAATGTTCATATTATTTTCTATAATATCTATTCTATCTTTACTATTCATTATAATTCCTCTGTATTTTCACATATTTTAAACAAATTAATAAATTACAAAATCACAATATGACATTTACATAGTCTGTCATATTGTATCTCATAGATTATTTGATGTACCTTATGAGCTGCTCTGCTGTTAGCGAATGAACTACCATCTACGCAGTGGCTTAGACGATGGCATATCGCCTATCGGCTGTTAAATATCATTTTTTTAATATTCTACAGGTCCAAATTGAACATTGTAGTTTACTGTGTTCAAGACTAATCGATTTATACATTTTACTGAAACATCTTCATTTTTTATTGGCCTACCAAATAATGCAATATTTTGTATTACTTGCGATTTGGCATAGTTTTTTTCACTCGGAACTTTTCGTATTGAAATACCATATACAGTTTCTAGCGGTCTTGCCCCGGTTTTAACTAAACTAAAATAGGAAGGATAAATTATTCCATCATATCCAGAATCAAAAACATCCAAGGCAATGTCTCGTGATATTTCATACGAATGGTTTCCTTCTAAAAATAACATATGAACTGCTATATCCAAACTTTCAAATTCAGTATTTTCTTCATTTAGTAATTCTGTTAAATCTAATAATTTAAGATCTCTTGTTGGAGAAAGAGTTGCTATATATAATTCATCTTCAATTGTTACTCTACATTCATGAATACATATTTCAAAATCTTGAGATCCATATAATATTGGTAGTACCTTTGAATCTAATCTACCCGTTCCACAAAATTCATCTGGTGGACTGTCATATTCATAGAATTTTGAAGGTTCTTGAGGCTCCTTTCTTAAACGATAAAATATCTCTCCAGATTTTATTAATTTCTCTGGATATTCCTTAATTATTCTTTTAATCATATCTTTTCTTTCTAAAATATTCTGGAGCGATTTTAATGGCTCTACTTCTCCAATCATCCATAATCGTGGTCCATAATGGAAAAATCCCATTTTTAATATTTTTTCAATTAATGCTACATCATTCTTCAACCACTCGGAAACTTCAATCGACGTATTTTGATGTTCATTAAATTGAACAGCTGAGTAAGCGCCATATTCAGTTTTAATAATAGTGCCCCTTACAAAAAATCGATCAGCAAGTTCCATCAATATATTTTTATCTAGTTTTTTTCCTTTTTCTGACTTGCAATTTGGACAAATATTATTATTATTATCTATTCCTAAGTAAAAAGAATCAAGTTTTAACCCTTGGTCAAAAAAACAATCAGAACACAAAACAAATTCTTCCATTATATATTTTATCCTCCCAGCTTTCAATTCTTACTATATAATAATGTTTATACAGTACCCGATTTCAGTTATTATTTTGCCGAAATCATAATAACTTCGATTTTTAACCACAAATTTACCATTCTACATTTATTAAATTCGCAATATTTTTTCATATAATATTAAATAAAAAACTTATCCAAATACACCCTATTCACACTTCCTTTACTTGAATTTAATGACACACAACTACGACATTCCCTTACATTCATAAATTAAGTGCTAATTTGGACTGCCCATTATAGACATACTGAGAATATGTAACTTTACTTCCTATAATACCATTATTCTACAAATATGTTTAATATCCTTCAAAATATAGAAGTTTCAATGCTTTTAAATCAATTCACTATAAAGTAAAATGACCTAACCATAATTAGGGGATTAAAGTATTTATAATTTACAACAATAGTAGTTATAACTCACACTTGTCTTACTATGCAAAAGTCAGGAACTTCTAATCATTTTCTGATTAAAATTTCCTGACTTTTGATATGATTTTTTTATTAAAGACACGAGTATTTTATCACAGATACGATATTTTAGTATTGTATCTGTTGTGTCAGTGTATAATTTATAAATTTTATTGACTCTTTATGCTGTATTGGTAGTTCCAAACTATTTTGCACAGATTACAACATTAATGTCCAGTATACAATTATTTTGTTTAGTACCAGTCTATTTAGACTATCAAAAAATCCTTTGTACATTAAATAACTATGAGTTTAAATTTTTTTTATAAAACTATAAAAAAAATCAGGAATTTCTAATCATTTATAGATTAAAAATTCCTGATTCTTAATATAGCTATTTTTTTGCAAGTTTTTTGTATATACTATTAATTGTTATTGAGAAATATTATATAATTAACTATATTGATTACATTATTAATTATTTTTAATAACGGTGTTAGTTATAATTCACAAATCTGGCCAAACTTTATTGTAATGACCAGACTTTTTTGTAATAACCAAACTTTATTGTATATCACATCCAACCCATTATTCCCAAATATTATTCCACCGTTACTGATTTTGCAAGATTTCTTGGCTTATCGACATCGCAACCCTTTTGAATTGCCATGTAGTAAGACAATAATTGTAGTGGAATTACTGAAATTACTGGTGCTAATATATCCATTACTTCTGGTATATAAGTTACAGAAAAAACTGATTTTTCAATTTCCGTGTGGCCTTCTGGCGCAAAAGCAAATACTTTTGCTCCTCTAGTAGTTATTTCTTTTATATTGCTTACTGTCTTATCAAATATTGCTTCTTGAGTAGCTAGTGCTATAACTATAGTCCCTTCTTCCATAAGGGCTATTGGACCATGTTTTAACTCGCCTGCTGGATAAGCATCTGAATGAATATAAGATATTTCTTTAAGTTTTAATGAACCTTCGAGTGCAACTGCATAGTCAAGTCCGCGTCCTATGAAGAACATATCTTTATGCATATAATTTTTTGATGTAAATTTTTGAAGCGTTTCTTTGTTTTCTAAAACTTTCTCTGCTTTTTCTGGAAGTTCCATCATAGCTATTTTAATTTCTTCAATTTCGTCGTTGCTTAATGTCTCTTTGTTCTGGGCAAAGAATAATGCTATTATATACATTGCTATAAGCTGAGTTACATAAGCTTTAGTAGATGCAACTGCTATTTCTGGTCCCGCCCATGTGTATAGTACATCATCTGCTTCTCTTGAAGCTGCGCTACCTACCACATTGGTAACCGCTATAACTCTTGCGCCTTTTGACTTTGCAAGCCTTAAAGCTGACATGGTGTCTGCAGTTTCTCCGGATTGACTAATAACTATCATAAGTGTGTTTTTATCCATTATTGGATCTCTATATTTAAACTCAGAAGCTATATCTAGTTCTACGGGTATTCTTGCTAGTTTTTCTATAACATATTTGCCTACAACGCCTGCATGGTATGCAGTTCCGCAAGCTACTATATATATTTTATTTAAATTTTGAATTTGCTCTTTAGTTATACTTATGTCATCTAGTGTGATTGGCTTTCCTAAAACCACTCTTGAAGTCATTGTATCTCTGATTGCCTTTGGCTGTTCATGGATTTCTTTTAGCATAAAGTGCTCATATCCACCTTTTTCAGCAGCCTCAGCATTCCAAGTTACATGGAAGACTTCTTTTTTTATTACTTCGCCTTCTGCATCAAGAAGTACTATTCCCTCATTAGAAATTACAGCAAATTCTTTATCTTCTAATAAATATACCTCTCTTGTATGATTTAATACTGCTGGTATATCTGAAGCTACAAAATATTCGTCTGTGCCAAGTCCTACTATTAATGGACTATCTTTTCTTACTGCTACTAATTTATCTGGTTCATTGCTTGTTATTACTGCTATGGCATAGCTACCTTCCATTTTAGTAATAGCCTTCATTACCGCTTCAACTATATTTCCCTTATAGTAGAAATCTATAAGGTGTGGTATTACTTCTGAATCAGTTTCAGATGTAAATTTATATCCTTTTGCCATTAACCATTCTCTTAAATGAATATAGTTTTCTATAATACCATTGTGGACTACACTAATAGTTTCTTTTTCATTAGTATGTGGGTGAGAATTCTCATCTGATGGTTTACCATGAGTAGCCCATCTTGTGTGTCCTATACCAATATTTCCTTTAAGCGGATTTTCCGCTAATTGAGCTTCTAAATTGGCAAGTCTTCCTTTGCATTTAGTTACGCTTAATAATCCATCTTTTATAATTGCAATTCCTGCTGAATCGTATCCTCTATATTCTAATTTACTAAGACCTGCTACCAATATTGGTGAAGCCTCTTTACTTCCAAAATATCCAACTATTCCGCACATATACATCTTCCTCTCTAATTTAATTTTTTGCACAAATTAACTAAGCATATTTTCATCAATGTTTTTAATAACCCATTGAAATATACTAATTAATTCAGCACCTTTAGGTGCTACACATATTTATTAAGGTTTTAACACCAGATTGATATTGTTACAAAAATCACTTTTTGCTTTTATCAATCGTTAACGGTAGTGCGCTACCGTGGGGCATCCGCCGAAGATTCGATACTCCCCCTCCTCGTCAACTCATAGTTAATACTGTATTATGAGTCCTGGCGCTTTTAAATCACTTAATCTCCACTATCCTCCTTTTCTATAGCACTAGATACTATACGCTATTTTTTAAATAAATAAACTGAACACTTATGAACCTTACCCATAAGCCTTCAGTCTATTATATTCATTTTATGGTCTAAACGTCAATGATTTTAACAACAAATTCATAGAATTGTAATGTTTTTCTACTATAGCTTAACTACATATAGTAGATGTAGTATTCTTGGAAGTGACTCCAATAAGAAGCGTAGAAACTATTGAAATTTGATTTAAGCACTTATTGGAGTCACCTAAGAATACTTTTTACTACTAGATTACCTTTACCTATTTGCTTTCTCTTCAATCATTTTAGCAAGAGCATGTGCCATTTCATCTAATTCACTTTGCACTCTACCTTCGAGCATTACCCTAACTAGTGGTTCTGTACCTGAAGGTCTTATAAGTACTCTTCCACAGCCATCTAATTTCACTTCTATTTTTTTAATCTCTTCCATTATGTCACTATCAGTTTCATGGATGCCTTTTTTATCATTTGGCACTGTTGCATTAACCAAAACTTGCGGAAGCTCTGTCATCATTGCCGCTAGCTCTGATAATGGCTTTCCAGATTCTTTAATTACAGTAGCTAATTGAAGTCCTGATACAAGTCCATCCCCTGTAGTATTAAAATCCAAGAAAATTACATGACCTGATTGCTCTCCACCTAGGCTATAACCCTCTTCTTGCATCTTCTCAAGCACATACCTATCTCCTACTTTAGTTTTCACTGTAGTTATGCTTTCCTGCTTCATCGCAATATCAAGTCCCAAGTTGCTCATAACTGTTACTACTACAGTATCTTTAGTTAATTTCCCCATGTTCTTTAGGTGCTTCGCACAAATAGCAATTATGAAGTCTCCATTTATAAGGTTTCCTTTTTCATCCACCGCTAAACATCTATCTGCATCGCCATCAAATGCTAACCCTAAATCACAATGATTTTCTTTAACAAAAGCCATTAAGTGCTCAGGATGAGTAGATCCACAGTCTTTATTTATATTTATTCCATCTGGGTCGTTGTTTATAACTAAAACTTCTGCTTTTAGATCTCTTGTGGCTTTTACTGAAGTAATATATGAAGCCCCATTAGCACAATCTAATGCTATTTTAAGTCCTTTTAAGTCTCCTGAAATAGTAGATTTTGCAAATTCTATATAATCCTCTACAGCATTTTTCTTAATTGTTTTTTTGCCTAAATCTCCTGCTATTGGTGAAGGTACTTCTTTAAAATCACTTTCTATAACTGCTTGTATTGTATCCTCTAATTCATCAGATAGTTTAAACCCCTTATTGTCAAAAAATTTTATTCCGTTATATTCTACTGGGTTGTGAGAAGCTGAAATAACAACCCCTGCATCTGCTCCATATTTTCTAGTTAAATATGCTACTGCTGGTGTAGGCACCACTCCAAGACATATTGCTTCAGCTCCCACAGATAAAATTCCTGCAACTAATGCTGATTCTAACATATCTCCTGAAACTCTTGTATCCATTCCTACTATAATTTTAGGTTTATGTGCTCCGTCAGTTAGTACAAATGCTCCCGATCTTCCTAAATTATATGCAAGTTCACTCGTTAATTCTGTATTTGCTATACCGCGTACTCCATCTGTTCCGAATATTCTACTCATATTTTCTACCTCTTTCTCAATTTTTTATTTCTAATTTCTATATTTGTCCTCTTATATGCGCATTAATTCAACTAAATAATTCAGTAAAATCTACTTATTAAATAGATCTACAATATAAATATATACATTTTAATTATAAACTAGTTTGTATTATACTACAATAATAACTGCTTATATAAAACTCCTAATCTCTTGTAATAATTTAACCAAAAAAAAATAACCCGCATTGGATTATTTTTTTGCTTAATTATGAAATGCTCCTCTCTTGAAGAACCCTAAATTTGTATTAATACTTCCGTGCCATCGTTAGCTCTTATATCTACTAATTTTAGTCCTTTATATTCACTTAATGAAATAATTAAATTTTTCATTTCATTCCAGTCTATCAGTTCTAAATACTTAGCATCCTTTTCTTTAATGTGCTTCATTACAATTCTCTCTATGGGAAGTCTTGTGGCCAGTCTTATTGCCCACATTGGTACTGGAATTCTTACTTTCCTACCTTCCCCTGTTTTAATATAAATCTTCATATAACACCTCAAAAGTTCTATATTTATTCTATAACAACCTCAACTGTATCTCCGTCTCCAGTTTGTATGTCCACAATCTTTCCACCTATACCACCATCTATGGCATCTAATATAGTTTGAGTCATAGCATCCATGTCTACATCGTTCATGCCATTTATATTTACATTTGGAATTTTTCCAAAGCTTTTTATCATGCCACTGACAACTGCCAATGGCAGATTAATATTCACAATGTCATTCTCTTTAGACCTCACCTTTATTCTCAGCATTTTAATTTTGAATTTACTATTACTATGCTTATTAGCATTCGCTGTTACTTTATCTAAAATAACAGCTTCTTTGCTTTCTCCCTTTAGAGCTTCTATAAGTTGCATAGCTTTTTCTGAATCAATTTTACCTTCTTCGACCATTTTTAATATTCTTGAGATTTCTTCATTCATTATATATCCTCCTTTTCTGTAGCCCGAAATTCCCAATTCACAGCTTTCTTACTTACCATTCAGCATAGTTAATGCTTCATCAGCAGTAATTTCACCTTTTTCTAACATATCTATTACATCTTTTTTATCAACAGAAGGTTTTTGCTTTAAAACAGCATAACCAAGTGAAGTGATAACTTCATCTAGCTTTGCCCTAACTGTTGGATATGATATACCAAGTTCCTTCTCCACGTCTTTAATGTTCCCTCTTGATTTTAAGAATACTTCAATGAAATACAACTGTTCACTATTCAAATAATCAAATTTTGATAATTCAAATTGATTCTCAACCATAGTTCCACATTCATCACATTTTAGTCTTGTTACTTTTAATTTGGAACTACAAACTGGACATTTACACAATATTTTATAGGCCATTTTATCCACCTTCTTTTATATTCATTATATTCCTTTTAATTAAAATAATCAATATATAAATTAATCATTTTAATTATATTCGAATATATATTGATTATTTTAATATTTTTATTAACAATATTAATCTGAGCATACTCAATTATTATTATTTAGTGATCATAAACTATTTTTCCATATTAGACCTCCTATATTTTTATGCTACTAAAATAAATAACATTCTTAAATCTTAATTTTTAGTTCCTTGACAACTATATCGGTAGACGTTATAATATATTGTAAGACGATATAACGGAGGTGGATATAGTGCCAAATAACGAAAACATTGCATTGACCGAAGCAGTATATTATATTCTATTGTCTCTATATGAGCCGTTACATGGATATGGGGTCATGCAAAAGGTTGAGGGACTAAGTTCGGGAAGAGTAAAACTAGCTGCCGGTACACTTTACGGTGCAATTAGTACATTGCTTGAAAAAGGTTGGATTTGTGCACTGCCTGGCGTAGCAAACAGTAGAAAAAAGGAGTATGAAATAAGCAATATGGGTAAAAATGCAATTAATAATGAGATTATCAGATTGCGAGAGCTTTTATTAAACGGAGAACAAATAGTGGGAGGTGCCTTAAAATGAGCCATACGATGCATAAAATGTTTTTTGCCTGGGATTATGAAAAAGAAGAGAAATGGCTGAACAAAATGTCGGCGAGGGATATGCAGCTTATTGGTGTCGGTTTCTGTAAATATATTTTTGAAGATGGTACCTCTGACAAATACAGCTATCGCCTGGAATTGCTAAAGCAATTCCCTGCACATCAAAAAAGCACTGCATATATTCACTTTCTTGAAGAAACAGGCGTGGAGCATATCGGTTCATATATGCGTTGGGTGTATTTAAGAATGAAATCTAAAGACGGTGAATTTGATTTATTTAGCGATATTGATTCCCGCATCAAACATTTGAAACAAATACTCACTCTCTTGTTATGTTTACTTCCTCTGGAAATTAGTTCCCTAGGACTTAATATCTCCACCGCTATAATGGGTTCAACCGTCAACTTGCTTTGCGCTTGCCTCCTGGCTTTAATATTAGTTCTTCTTTCCAATGGTATTTTAAATCTATTTAAAAAAATACGCATACTTAAAAAAGAACGTATCCTGCGCGAATAGTTGAAAAAGTCTTAATCTATATTCACAGTTGTTTGGGATTGGTATTAAGTATTATTTATATACTCCTACTAAAATGCACAAAAGCTGCTGATTTCTCAGTAGCCTTTTTTTGATACTTGATACTATAGCATTTTAATCTTTTACTCCTCCATTGTTTCAGAGTTTCAGTGTTTCAATATTTAAATATAAAAAAAGTATATATTACGTAAATAGCATTTGAGCAAGCGCTAGTAATTCTTAATTAATTTAAATGGAAGATGCGTTAAGAAAAGTGCTTGTTTGAGTGTAACGAGTTTGCACTTTTTAGCATCTTCCATTTAAATTTGTTTAGAATTACTCAGCGAAGCGAATGCTATTGTAGTAATATATACTTTTGTAATTTATTTAACGTATGATGCTCCTACTTCCAGCGCTTTTTTATTTATTTCAAAGAATTTTTCTTTACCGTGAGCCTTTAGCGCTTCCACTAATCCTTCCATAGGTACTATTCCTGTTCTTTTTACTAATGTTCCTAGAAGTACCATATTAGCTATCTGCTTGCTTCCAATGTTCATAGCTTCTGTTTGAGCTGGAACGCATATTACTTCTATATCTTCTCTAATTGGCATTCTATCTACAAGGTCAGAATCTAATATCAAAAGTCCACCTTTAGCTAAGTCATTTTCAAACTTATCAAGGGAAGGTCTATTCATAACTATAAGTGCG
>JBLHPD010000115.1:0-15585 GCA_047624165.1 Clostridium sp.
CGATGATGTTTCTAAGACCAACACTAATACCAACACCAAGAGCACCAAACACTAAAGTAAACTGTTCTGGAGTTACACCCAAAGAAGACAAGGCTATTATTGTACCAGTGATTATGATTATATAGTTTAAAACAGTGGTAATAGCAGTAGGAACACCACGAGGAAGTCTAAATCTTGAATAAATCTCAACGCATCTGTGATAACACTTTTGCATCTAATGTTTCTAAATCTTTATATAAATCATCACTTAACACCTTTTCTAAAGCATGAAGTAAAATCATAAGAGATTCATGCATCTCAATAATCTCTTCACTTCGCGTTGTATTTTTCGCAATATTTTTTATTTCAAGAGAACGCTTAGAAACCTCACTAACACTGATAAATGGTTTTATTTCTATATGTTGAACTTTTAACACTTCTTGTGTCTCTTCTTCTGCCGTCCCTTTAAAAAAACTGTCGTAAAAGATATCAAAAATAAAGTTAACAATATTATTTTAATTCGTTTCATTATTTACCCTTTATATTTAATAAATTACGACATCTTCAAAGAGGCTAGAATCTTTTATCTTATCTACATATATTTCTCTTTTTACTTTTGAGTTTATCATGCTAAAATCATCTAATGCACTATAAATAATTTCGCTGTTTTTAAAAATCGCATTAATGCATTCTTTGTTATATTCAGAGCAGCTATTTAAAGCAGACACTAAAAGTTGATAGCTATCATAAGATAAAAAAGCATAACTACTTTCTTTAAATCCATTTTTTTCCAAATGATGTTCTAATATAGTACGTTTTTATTTCTGTTTGTATCGTGTGCAAAATGCTCCACTACATACCATCAAAATATTTTAATTCATTAAGTCTAAAAGTTAGACATAGTATAAGAGATGGTCAATATACAGAACCTAAAACAAAGTCTAGTATTAGAGATGTTAAAATATTAGATGCTCTAATGCCTTATCTAATCGAACATAGAAAAATTGCTAAAGATGATAGTATCTTTTTATTTGAAACTTATGAGGGAAAACCATTTGCAAGAAGTGATAAAATTAGTTCTCATTATTGGAAAAAAGTTTTAATTACTCAAAATATTGAGTACGGAAACCTTTATCAAATGAGACATACTTTTGCTAGTCAAATGCTTATGAATAATGAGATTATATTATGGGTTTCAAAAATGTTAGGACATAAAGATAGTTCTATGACTCTACAAAAATATGCTAGATATATTCCTAGTCAAGATGTTAAAAGAGCTAGTTTTTTAGATAGATAGTTACACACTACTACACAAAAGCTACATAGTAAATTTTGAAATGGTTTTGAAAGGCTATTTTAGGGGATTAAATCTTCAGTGGTGGACGAGGAGAGATTCGAAAAAAACCTATGCTAAAAACTTCACTTAAATGAACAAATATTTTAATTATTTATTTTATATGCTATGATTAGATTAAATTATTTTTAGACAAAGGTATATAATGAATAGATTTGTAAATGCTGCATTAATAAAAGATAGTGCTGAATCTCCTGTTTTTCAATTAGAAAAAATACTAGATTACTTTCTAGAAAAATTTAATGATATAGGTAACGACACTAAAAGTACAAGAGAATTAATACAGTCTTTTAGTATAGTAAATGCTTTTTGTAAATTCAATGAATTAGCTCCATTGGATATAAATAATATAACTTTAGACACTACTGCAAGTGTTTTTAAATCTAAAGTATCAGCTCGCCTTAGTAATTTGATTTTAAATGAACAAACATCTTCTTATGATAGCTTATTCATTGTACTTGAAAAAAGTATGAATGATGATGATTATAAACATATTCAGGAATTAATAAATGATTTAAGAGTAAAGGTTAAAAGTGCAACTAGTTTTGATAAAGATTTACAAAGAAGAGTGTTAGATAAATTAAATAAATTACAAGCAGAGCTTGACAAAGACATAAATAAATTAGATCTAGCTAAAGGTAGGGTTCTTGCAATCGCTGATATGATTGGTTATGCAAACAACAAAGCATTAGCTCCAATCATGAACAAAACTATAGAGTTAGTAAATGCTATACGTGGAGTGGAAGCTAAAAGCGATGGAATTGAGTTTAATAATATACTTACATATGAAGAACAAATTACGGATGTAGATATTATTGATAACAATGTATTAGAAAATTAAATTATGATTTAAATTTAATGAACATTTAGAATTATAGTTATATTTTAATAATTCTTAATCTTTAGGAAGTCATTATAGTTAATCAATATTTCTAAAACTTGATGGTCTTTTAAAATACTATTTTTATAGTAGACATAATAATAATTTCTTCCTTCTTCTTCATCAGGTTCAATTTGATTTCCATACTGTTTGCCTTTTGTTTTTAAAATGTAATGAGTTGTTCCCCATTCTTTTTCTCTTCTTACAAAATCTATATGTACAAATATATCATTTAATTCTTCAGCAGTTATATTAATTTGATTTGCTAGATGTGAAACACTATGAAAACCATTATCTTTTTCATTTTTCATTTAATGTTCTATCTCTGCTAATTCCGCCATCATCAAATGCTTTTCTATAAGATGGATGTTCCAGAATCTCTTTAGCGTATCTATATGAAAATGTTTTTATATTCATTTTTAGTATTCCTTTTTTTTAATTTACTTTCTAGTATCTTTTCTAACTGCTGTTATAAACTGATAATATAGATATCCAAGTAATACCTTATTAAAAAAGAACATAATGCTTGAACCATGATATTCATCCACTTTTATTATAGACATATACTTAAATGAAATTTTCAAACCTTCATATACATCATAGAAGTATTCCTTAGAGCCTAAATATGAAAGCTTTGGCATTTCTAAAAGCTTATCTAGCGTACCGTCACTCCAATAAACGGAGTAAGAAGTATAAACACCTAAAACAATCATCCATAGTAAAGGTAATAACCAACTTGTGGCAAATATGGATGCTATATAATTAATATTAAAGACTATCCATTCTTGTAAACTCCCTTTATACTGTTTTTCCAAGCCTTCCCTATTTTCGTTTAATCCGAGAAAATACTCAATTTCACTTGGGAAGTTTTTAATTTTATACACAAAATACTTTCCATTTAAATACTCTTTTCTTTTCTCTAGTTCTAGTGAATGATAATGGTTTGCATCAATTATATTCCCCATCTTTTCACAATTAAATTTCAAGATTCTATATGTCTCTTGTGAGGTTTTATTTTTTTCAGAATTCTTTTCGAGACCTTTAACATTATAAAAGTTAATTTCTTTTTCAATGTTTGTTTTGTCAAGATTTAAACCATGAATAAAGTCAGCACTTCTAAATTGTACTAGTCCACTAAAGGTTACATATTTAAAACTAATTTTTTCATGAAACTCACATTCTTCAAATATAGTTAAACCCTTAACGTTTACACTATAAAAAATAATACCTGATTCATCATCCCCTTCTCTTGGGTCAGCACCTTTTAGAAATACTGTATTGAAGAAGTCTGCATTCTTTTCAAAATCTATTCCATCTATTGACACTTCTTTTACTACAGTATTATGTAATTTAAAATTATGATTAAATTTACTTTCTTTTATTTCTAAATAATTGATTATTACTTCACTATTACCTTTCTTTTGGTCATTTATATAAAATTTATTATTAAAGGCACTATTATTAAGTATCAACTTTTCTATAAAACTATTAGTATATTTCATTCCTTTTTCAACAGTAAACTCGATACTGCCTTCATGGACTTTATTGAATAGTATATTTTCAAAAGTTATCTTTCCGAATTGACAGTTTTTAAATTGAAAGCTGTATTCTAAATAACCTTTAAACTTCAATTCTTCAAACACACAATCTTCAAATACTATTGTATTTGTAGGAGAGCTTACAAAAACACTGTTAATTGCTTGCTGATTTACATCATATGTGAATTGACTTTCATTAAAGCATATACAATTAAATTTATAGTTTTTAATTACTTTATCCATATGACCAACTACACTAGTAATAAAAGATGTATTCCCTTGAAGTCTAGTTTCTATATTCATTTTAGAAATTAACCAAAAAATATATCCGTTGTATTAGGATTAGGATTCTTCAAAGTAAAGCTATTTAATTCTTTAGGCTCTCCATCATCTTCTGTACATTCACTATAGTCAAGCAATGTATACTCAAGGGTATCATCAAATTTAAATATAGAAACAGAATAAATATCATCTATTGAATGATTATCTCCATCTAAAAACATATCTTTTACTAATTCTTCATACAATATATAAGAACCATTTTTATCTAAAAAGGCTTCTACAATAGAATCTTCAACATGCCCTTTACAAAGCTCTCTTATCTTTTCTTTGATATCTACCATAGTTTTTCATCCTGCTTTAATATTTCCATACTTTCTATTTCTGTTTTGTTTATGTAGTGAAATCTATTTGAATTATTTATATCAACTAAAATAATAAACTTGTCTGTTTTATCAATCAAGTTCGTATTATTATAATTTTTTTGATTTTTTTGATTTTTTAATTTTATAGATTTAACTTCATATATCATTGTATTTTTTGATATGTCGTTTTGTACATAACTAGAGAGCTTACCTATACCTAGTATAATGATTGATTGTAGTAATAAAAATCCCATGAATATCTTATCTATTAATAAAAATTTCTTATATAATAAAATACGAATTATTGATACAGAAAACAATAGCATAGATACAATCAGAAAAAACATAAACCCATTATAAATATAAAATTCTACTGGAGATGCGACCCAAAAATTTAGCGGTTTTATTTCAGATTTTCGATGAAACAATATTCCAATAAAATACAAATTTGCTGTTACAACTGCTATTCCAGCTGTTATAAAAACTCCTAAATTATTTTTTATTAAATTTTTAAAAATTGTATTCTCTATTTCTTCAGGCACAGCTATCCTTTTGTTACTTCAATTTAAACTTACCGCTACCAGCGTTAGCTTTAATAGCTTTCAAGTTCTCTAAATGCTTTTCAGTTGCTTCAATACTTTCATCAAGTGCGAAACCTTGATTGATTAACCTTACTAATTCAGGTTTTTCGTTTTCCCAATTGTCTAATGTTCTTAATGATATTCCAAGCGTATCAGCTAATTCTTTTCTAGTCATTTCATATTTTCCTATTAAAATACGCAATAATTGCATAATTTAAGCATTGTTTTATTTATTTGCAGATATAGTTCTATTTATACGCAACTATTGCATATAAAGGAAGTGACAAATGCAATCAGAAGACAAAACAAGACCAAAACTAATTTCAGACTTTTTTACCTTGGAGATTGATTATAAAAATGATTATGTTGAGTATATAAATACAACTAATCATAAAAGCGTCACTTCTTTGCTTAATAATACCAAAAAAACAATTAATAGGAAAATTCTCAGTACTTATAAGTATGCAGAAACTAAAAAGTTATCTAGCTTATTTATAAGCGTTGAGTCTATAAGCAATTCTTCTAAAGAATTAACCGAACAATTTAAAAGATTATTCAATAGCACATCATATAGGAAAATAGATAAGAATAGCAAGTGTTATATTAGGTTTTATCAAAACAATCTCTTTAACTGTAACCTATTTGTACCAAGTGAACATATATATACAGTTACTAAAGCAGTCCAAAATATATTTACTTCACCAAATATAGTGGTTTCGAAACTATTTGTGAAAACATAATGGTTAGTAATTAAATCGCAACAACATAACACAGTAGTGAGTTTTGTATAAGACGAGCCACTTTTGGAGCAATGAGGTAGAACTCTCCAATCAAAACTAAAATCTTTCCTCCCCTCTTCAAGTCGTCACTTCTGGAGGGTTAAACAATGATGACGAAAAAGGAAATGAGAAAATGTTTATATATGAAATATTTTTAGGATTATTTTTAATTATAGGTGGATTTACATTTAGGTTTATAGAGTCTACTAAGTAGATTTTCTAAACTTAATTGACAGTTGATTAAGTAAAAATTAAACACTGAGGAGTGACACAATGGTAAATACATTAATGATAGGTAAGTTAGTAGCGGTAAGAAGAGTTGAAATAGGTATGTTTGTAGATGGTAACTGGGATAATGAAGTACCACAAGTTGAATTAACTGTAATGTCTACATCTCCAGACCTTGATGGTCAACCAAATTTTTCTATGACTAAAGAGTTTTTAGATGCAAAATTATTTAGTAAATTCAATTCTCTAGCTGGTAAATTCGTTGCTATCCCTTACATGTTAGATACAAAAAAAGATAAGCAAGTTTGGAAATTCGATGATAGCATGCCCATTCTTGAACTTAAAGATGATTTCACAAATTTCATTAAACCTAACACCGATAAAAAATAGAACTTAGATAGTAGACCCTAGAACTGACAGTAACCTAAGCTAATTACTCCCTTTTAAAGCTTTTTTCACTCTCAAAGGGTTCTCTATGTGATTTCACAAAAGAGTCTATAAGCCAAAGATAGCTTATTACGGATAGAAAAAAAGATTCACTAAACGATAGTGCGGTCAGGACTTAGATTAAGGTGCTTATTTTGGAAATTGTATTACGTAGGATTCAAACTCTTATAACTACTTCTTTAAAAGAAAACACTAAATCAAGTAAAAAACGATCAGTGGAATTGAGACTTATTAGAGATTTGATTTTAGATGATTTATAAAATATAACTTTTCACTAATCAGCGAAATATGATTAATGCAGAGTTATTTCGAACTCTAGCAAAAAATACAAAGGGGACATTATGTCACAAAATCCAAATTACAACTTAGAGAACCTAGGTTTAGCAAAAGATGAAACAGAAGATACTTTTTCTTCAAAAGGTTCACTAGCAAAAGTTGGTGCTGTTGTTGGTTCAGTAGTTTTAGGTGCTACAAATTCATTCGCTCTTGCGGCTACTGACTTTGCAACGGGTACTGCTGAAGCTGATATGGGATTAGCTGCTGTTGCTATGATTGGTCTTGCTGTTGCAGGTGCAGGTTTCGCATTTATTCGTAAAATTATTCACTAGGTCTTTCAAATGAAAAGTATTATCTTATTAATATTTATTTATGTAAGTAATGCTTTTTCTGCTGTTCTACTTGCAAGTGATGTTGACCCTAGCGGTGTTCTTTTATCACTTTCATTACTTTCTATGATGGTTCTATCAATTTTGATAGCTCAGTTAGGTTATAGAAAAGTTTTAAGTATCATAGGAAAATAAAACAATGAAAAAAATTACTTTTGTGTTGTTCTTACTTTTTATTTTTGTATCTTCTGCGAATGCTTATGTTGACATGTCTGATACATATTCCCGTTCACTAGGTCTTAATATGAAAAGAAGCGACTACTCTTTTGCTATGGCTATAACAGGTTCTTTAACGGGTACTATGCTAGGTTTATTTTTATGGAAGACTAAATAAAATGGGCTTTTTAAATTTTCCTATTACGGGTGACCCTGCTTTTGATTTTTTCTTTTCAATAGCGGCTTCAATGAATGTTTTCTTTTATCTTGCCTTTGCTTTTACTTCTATTTTTCGTGGTCGAGTTTAGGCTTTATTATGAGATTACTATATAGTTTACTATTTGTTTTTACTTCTTTATTTTCAACGGGTATTCAAGTTCCAATTAGTAATGATGATATTTGGTTTGGTTTTGGCTTTTCAGATACTAGTGGTTGTTCAGATTTTGAAAGTAGATTACCTAATACTGTTACTACTTCGGTTTCTCTTTCTGTTTCAAATTCCTACTGTCCTTCTTACAGTAGTACTGCTTCTGATTTTACTATTAATACTGATGTTACAAAAGAAATTTTGAAATCTTCTGATTGTGATACTTTAGGTTCTTTATATGTTACAGTTACTAAAGATAGATATTATATGTGTAATTATGTTTCTGACCCTTGTGTACTTCCTTCGGTTTATGATGCTAATTTAAGTCAGTGTGTTACTCCTCCACCTCCTGACCATGATAATGACGGTGTACCCGATAAATGTGATCCTGATCATCTTTTTGTAAGTACTGCTGATTGTGATGGTAACGGCGTTCCAAATGCTTCTGATCCTAATTTTGATTCGGATGGGGATGGTATTCCTAATGGTACTGATTTGGATGATGATGGAGATGGAATTCCTGATACTGCTGATACTGATCATCCTGATTATGCAAATGCTGGTTCTGCTTGTACTGGTGTTAATCTACTTATTAAAGATTATTTAGGTTCACAATATGCATATGATCAATATAATTATTATGGTGTAGCTCCTAAACAATCGTGTTTTTATAAAATTCTTGGTGCAACGGATGGGGTTTTCAGTTCTCCTGATTTAAGTCCTACTTGTGAAAAAGAGTATTGTTATACTCATAAAACTGCTGAGGATTGCGTTTTCAGTTCTAATAAGTATAAACCTGCTGGATCATGGACTTATTCTCCTGATACGACTGAAAGTGAATGTTCCGCTTTGGTAGATGGTGTAAAGTGGATTAGTTCAACTTATGTACAACCTAGTTTATTTTGTCCAAATACTTTTATGTGTTATGTTCAATTTTATGCACCTCCTGAAGAAAGTACAAATACTGAGAATAATGATTCTACTATGAATAATAATATTGATCTTAATTCAACTTCTGTTGATAATACATCTCTTCTTCAAAGTCAAAATACCGGTAATAAACATTTAAGTGATATAAAAGATAAGATTGATTTAACTAATGGTAAATTAGATAAATCAAACGGTTTTTTAGAGGGTATTAAAAATACTCAATCAGATATGAAGTCTTCTTTAGATGGTTTTGCATTAGATAATAAGAAAGGTTTAGGCTCTCAACTTTCAGAGTCTAAATTAATGAATACTTCTTTAACAAATGTTAATACCGCTTTATCTACTTCTAATGGTTATTTAAAAAGTATGAATTCTATGGCTTCTAATAATAATAATAAATTGAGTTCTATTGACCTTCGTTTATCAGGTATCAAAGATGAATTATTATCAGACCATGGCATTATAAAAGATGAAGATGACGGTTTAGGCGATTTGTTGAATATTGAGACAGATTTAAAAGGTTCTTTTAATGGATTTGTTGAAAACAATATATTTGCTTTTAGTGGTTCTTCTTATGCTGTTCCTACTGTTTCATTTTCTATTCTTGGAAAGACTTTTACTTTGATGAATGCTCAAAAAATGGCTTCTGTTGATATTGCTTCTTTTAGATTAGTTATGTTGTTTTTCTTTGCTGTCTCGGGTTTCATCGTAGTATTTAAAACTGTTTAAAGGATTTAAAAAATGGGTAAATTAACAGGTATAATTGATTTTCTAGGTACTTTAATTGGTATTAGTGTAAAGCATCCTTTAGTTACGAAAATGTTAATATTTACAACTTTTGTTGCTCTCATAGGTGCTTCTGTTACATTTTTAAAAGGTCTAGTAGCTCCTTATATTGTTTCTAATAATATGTTGGCATTAGCAGGTTATTTTGGTCTTTTAGATGGTCTTAGCTTGTTTCTTACAATTATAGTAGCAGGTTTTGGTGTTAAGCAAGTTTTAGCCTTTATAAGGTCTTAAAGTGATTGATTTTATTACGGGTAAACCTAGAACGGGTAAAAGTTATCGTGCAATGAAATATATTTTAGATAATTTTTTTGATGCAAATAAAAAACCTCCTTATAAATATATTCTTACAAATATAGGTGGATTTCAATTTGATTATTTAAATGATAAATTTATGGTTATGGGTCGTGAGAATACAGCTCATAAAATCTTTTATCGTGGTTTATTAGAACATATTCAAGTAATGCATAAGATGGCTTTTGATGGTTCTGAGGATGTTGATTTAATCAAGTATGCAGATACTCATAAAATTAATGATGCTCTTATTGTAATAGATGAAGCTATGTTATATATGAAAAAGTTGGATGAAGCTATGTCTTGGTTCTTTTCGTATCATGGTCATTTCAAAGTAAGAATGATAATAATGTGTCAACATCCAAAGCAAGTTCATGCAGATTATAAAATTCATACTGAATTCTTCATTCATGCACAAGACCAAAGCAAGCAGTTGCGGAACAATGTTTTAAAATACAAGCATTATGATAACCCTGAGCTTCGTGATTCCCATACAACTGATTCAATAGCTACTGATCCAAATGTATATGCTCTTTATAAGTCTGGTGAAATTGATAAACCAAAGAAGATTTTATATAAGTATATTGCTTATGGTGTTGTTTTAATATTTATAATTTCTATGGTTTTTTATTCTTTGTTTTCTCGTTTGTCTCCTGATTCTGTTTCTGCATCTAGTGCAGATATTAATAATTCATCTTCTTATGCTCAGCCTGATAATTTTGATACACCTGGTGTATTTCCTGATTTAAAATTATTTACTGTCCGTTGTGATTTAAAGACGTGTTGGAATACCGACCCTTTATTTGAGAGTAATGAAATAACTTTGACTTATTTTAAATTTGTTGTGGTTTCTAATGATTTAGAGCTTCAATATACTGCTGTTCAAAATGAAATATTTAAAATGATTCCTTTGGATAGGGGTATGTCTAAAATTACTTTGGCTTCACTTACTGATTATTATTATACGGCAACTGATGCAGTCAAGAATAATTTTCTTTATGCCCTATTTACACCAATACAAAAAGAAGTTCAAAAGAATGATGCTCAATTTTTTAGTTCTAATAATGCTGATTTCTTACCCTCTGCTTCTGTTTTAGAGTCCAATTGATTTATATGGTAATGGTTAATTTATTAATTTCAATAGTGGAGCAAGCAACACAGCGACGAACGCCTAAGTGAGGAGAGAGTAGCGTAGCGGAACGGCACGAGTTTACGAGTGCCTCTTGGCTATCTATAAAAAGTTTTCGGACAGACAAATACAAAAGGAAGTGACAACATGTACGGTATGACAGAATCAAAGATTAATAAAGCAAAATATAAAATCAAATGCAATAAAGCATTTATGAACTCTCACGGTATTGAATTAGATGATAAGATAATTCCTTTCGCTAAGTTCGTTTCTAACTCTTATATCAATCCTGATAGATATATAGCTGAATTACAGCATCGTGCACACTCAATTAATGACTATGCAACTAAAAAAGATTTATCGAATATATTCCTTACTCTTACGCTTCCCTCTGTATGGCATCCTATGAAGCAAAAATCTAAAAATGACAAAACACTAATCTTTAATAAAAAATTCGGTGGACGTAAATATATAAAAGTCGTCACAAAACATAAAAGAGAAAAGTATTCTTTTCTAAATGCAAAGGCTATTCAAGTACTACCTTTAGTAAAACCTACATTTAGATTTGATTATAAAAATACAATCAATAAATATTCTCCTAAAAATGCTTCTGCTGAACTTTCAAGAATGTATAAAAAAATACAAGATACTAGACAGTATAAATCAATTCTAAAAGATGATAGATGTTATTTCCGAGTTACAGAACCACATAAGGACGGTACACCGCACTTACATATCTCTTTATTTGTTCCTCATGCTAATGTAGATTCTTTAGTAAGTGCAATAAAGCTCAAATATAACTCATATTCTTGTGATATAGTCCTTAACGTAGATTCTCCCGTACATTATCTTATGAAGTACGTTTTAAAGACCCTTGATGATTTAAGAGAGGATAATGAAAAGCTTACTGCTCTTTCACTTTGGTATGTCTATCATGGTATTTCACGCTTCTATACCTCTCGTACGTTTCTTTCACTTGATATTTACAGAAAGTTAGGCGGTATGTATTCACTTAACGATTTAAAAGAAAGTTATGATAATTCTGATATATCAATTTTCTTTTATTCTGGCACAAAGGATATAGCCAAAATCGACAATGAGCATGGCACTATATACACTCCTAAATCACGAATAGGTGCAATGTCCATTAGGAATTGGAATGAAGATATGGAGAAATATGAAGATATCAAAGCTATAGACCCTCTAGCAGATATAGAAATTCCTATCCCTCAAATTGTAAATATAACAAATCCACAATGGCGTCAAGATATGGAAAATGAAGATAATACATATTATGAATTTGAATTTGATCCTATCAAATTTATAGATAAAAAACCAATGATAGATTATTTAGAGCATAACGATAAACGCTATGTAGTTAATAATGGCTTGATTAGTGAGATTGTAGATAGTGAAACGGGTGAAGTGACTTACAAACAAGATAAGCCAACATATACAGAGATTATTAAAAAACCTTACCAAATGAAAAACTATGAACTTGCTAGATACTTTGAGAACATAGATTTAAACACTGTTAACCCTGACCACTACGCAGTAACTACCAACTTAATGATTGAGAGAGGTTTGATAGTGGGTGAGCGGTTGGAACTTAATCTTTCTAGTGAATCAAGTGAGATGTTTTAAAATGAAAAATTTATGCCAATCATGTGGACATGAAATCATAGAAGAAAGTCTATACAAACCTAAATTGTATTGTTCTTCAATTTGTCGTGACTATATGAAGTATAAAAACGCTTTAGAGAAATCTTTATTAGCTCTTAGACCTACTAAGGAAGCAAAGAAGATTATTAAGGGCGATATGTTCAGATTATCTAATTCTGTAAGTAATTGTACCAATACTATTAAAGATAAAAATAATGATTAAATTCAACCACTATTCATCATTGTTCTTAGAATTCAAGAAACATGAATTAAAATTCTCTACATATGATAAATACTCAAATATAATTAGAGATAGAATCAATCCTAAATTTGGTGAGATGGATATAACAACTATTAAACCTAGTGTAGTTAAGCAATGGCTTTATGCTATTACTGATGTTGGTGGTAAATCTAAACGTATATATTTAAGTATATTAAGAGGAATTATCCAAGAAGCTATATATGATGAAGTGATTGATAAAAACCCCGTATCTGCTGTTAAACTTCCTAAGTATGATACTCCTAAAATTAAGCCTTTTAGTGCTGATGAAGTACATAGTATTATGAACCTTACTAGGAATGACAACTATCGTTATTATCTAGCTATAGCCTTTTATACGGGTATGCGTTCAGGCGAAATAATAGGACTTAAAAAAAGTGACATTAATTTAGAGTCTATGGTTATTACTGTTCAGCGTACACGTTCACGTTATGGAGAGTCTAAACCTAAGACAACCTACAGTATTCGTGATATACCTATTATTGAACTCTTAAGACCGTATATCATGGAGTTATATAATAAGCATGATAATGATTACTTATTAGTTACTCAATACAATCAGCCATACAACACTACAAATGTATTTCAAGAACAATTTTGGAAGCCATCACTTAAAGAATTAGGTATAGAATATCGCAGACCATATAACGCACGTCATACCTATGCTACTAATATGCTTTACAATAATCTTGTTACTCCCGTTCAATTAGCTCAATTGTTGGGTCATGCAAATACTCAGATGGTTTTTGATGTATATGTTAACTATATTGATTCATTTAATGTCAATTTTGATAGAAGTATAAATATATATAAATAGCCATGTGCAAGAAAATAATTTAATTTGAAAAAGGTGCTTGAAAGTCCGTGAAATAGGTCTTCAGTGGTGGACGAGGAGAGATTCGAACTCTCGGTACAGTTACCCATACGCATCCTTAGCAGGGATGTGGTTTCAACCGCTCACCCACTCGTCCATTTGAAGACGGTGATTATAAGCACTTATACATAATATAAAGCTTAAAGAGTCACTGTTTAGTAAAAGTTTTTAAAATTATACTTTTTTCACTATAATTCTTCTATGATAAAAACAATATATATGCTTATTTTTCCACTTATGCTACTTTCAAATACATACCCTTATTTCACTACAAAAGATTTTGTAAAAATAGAAAAGAAATCAGGAAGAATCGCTAAAAATAGAGTGATGGATTATCAAAAACAGATTAAAACTTTCAAATCTTTCAATAAACTCAAACAACTTAACCGTGTCAACGCTTATCTTAACCAGCTTTTACCTCAATACGATGCAGTGATGCAAAAGCAAGAAGATTATTGGGCTTCACCTAAAGAATTTTTAATAACGGGATATGGAGACTGTGAAGACTATGTCATAATCAAGTACTTTAGTCTTCTCAAACTAGGATTTGATAAGGATAGACTTTATCTCACAACCGTACATGAGTTGTATTTTGGTGGGTACCATATGGTACTTAGTTATTTTCCTAAAAATGGAAAATCTCCACTTATATTGGATAACCTTAGCTTTAGAGTTTTAGAACTTAATAAACGTGAGGATATTAAAGCCGATACATTTATCAATTCTCGCGGTGTATTTAAACTAAACAAGCAAAATAAACTATATAGAATTGCTACAGATTCTACGCAATATATTCAACTTATGAAAAAAGTGAAAAAAAACCGCTAAATTTGTTCTAGAATTTTTCTCACAACTTCAGATGGATTTGGATCTTGATAAATTGGACGACCAACAACTATAAAATCTACCAAAGCTTCTTTGGCAAAAGCAACATCTGCTACTCTTTTTTGATCTCCAGCGGCCTCGCCAAAAGGACGAATACCTGGAGTAAGTGTCATAAAAGATTTAGTTGTAATGTTTTTTATCGAAGCACTCTCAAAAGCTGAGCATACAACACCATCAAGTCCACTATCCATTGCATCCATTGCAAACTGGTCAGCCTTGTCTGCAATGGATTTTTCATACACCACGCCAAACTCATCTTCAGAGAAAGATGTTAGGGCTGTTACAGCTAAAACTATAGGCCTGTTATCATATTTCTCTAGTCTACGCATTACTTCACCCATAGCACGTTTCCCTGCACTTGCGTGAACGTTAAACATATCTACTCCAAGTCCCATTATAGACTCAGCAGCATCTGCCATAGTATTTGGGATATCATAAAGCTTTAGATCTAAAAATATTTTAAAATCAGGATTTATTTTTTTGATAGCTTTAAGAAATTCTTCACCATCGCGGATATAAGTACGAAGCCCAACTTTCAGCCAAACATCGTGATCTTTAATCTTCTCTATTAAGTTTAGGTTCTCTTCTCTTGTTGGTAAATCAAGTGCTATACATAACTCCATCTATACTCTCTTTGTTTTATTTGTAAAAGTATAGCAAATATTAAGTTTTAAACAGCTCTAATTGACTTGTTAATTTATGCGTCATGTTTGTTAAATGTGCAACTGCATCTGTAATCTCTTGAACACTCTCTCCATTTGATATGGATATATCATTAATATTATCAATCTTATTAGAAATATGCTCCATGTGTTTTCCAGTTTTTTCAAAATCCTCAACACTCCTGTCACTTGCTAATGTAGCTTTATTAACTATGTCTGTTGTTGTGTTTATTTTCACTTCAACATTTGTAGAAACTAGGGCAAGTTCTTCCATCTGTTTTGAATTTAGTCCCATACTATCACTAGCTGAGTGCGTCGCTTGAACTATTAGGTTAATAGTAGCATTTATCTCCGATAAGGACTTTTGTGTTCTTTCTGCAAGTTTACGTACTTCATCAGCAACAACAGCAAAACCACGTCCATGTTCACCAGCACGAGCTGCTTCAATCGCAGCATTGAGGGCAA
>JBLHPD010000116.1:0-15498 GCA_047624165.1 Clostridium sp.
AATATCTTGTTTCGCTGAATTCTTCAAGTGCTTTTTTACAAAATGTCATAATGAATCGAAAAAAGACTAACAATGTTACTCTTTTTTTTTAAGAAGTCATGAGAAATAGTTGACAAATAGTTCATTTAAGAATATTATACCTATATACCCATATACCCATATGGATATATGTATAAGTAATATTACTTTATTTAAAGGATGTGAAATAAATGGAAAAACTAATGAATTTATTTAAAGTGCTCTCTGATGAAACGAGACTTAGAATTTTAGTCTTGTTATATCATAAAAAACTCTGTGTATGCCAAATTCAAGGGATATTAGAAGAAGGTCAGCCTAAGATATCAAAGCATTTAGCCAAACTTCGCGATATGGGCTTTGTAAAAGATGAAAGGCAAGAACAATTTATATACTATTATCTGGATAATGAAAATGAGCTTCTTAAAGAGATATTAGAAAAAATAATTACAAATTCAGAAAATTATGCTACGGTGCAAAAGGATTTGGAAAAGGTTGAAAAGGGTGATGAATATGTGGAAATGTTCAAAAATAAATGTAATCCTATTATTTGATTTCGCAGAAAAAAATTAAGAATAGTATAAAGGAAGGTGATAACTATGGATGTAATAGCACAAATGTTTAATTGGCTTAATGAGGAAATTTTAAAAATGACTTGGCTCTCAAATCTTATTAGAGGGCTTGTAGAAAAGATATTTGGATTATCAATTAAAGAAAGACTAGGTGGTAGCATACATTTTTTTATTTATGATACAATAAAGATTTTTATACTATTATCAGTGTTGATTTTTCTTATATCTTATATTCAAAGTTATTTCCCACCAGAAAGAACAAAAAAGCTTCTTGGAAACATTAAGGGGATTAAGGGGAATATACTAGGTGCGTTACTTGGAACAATTACACCATTTTGTAGTTGTTCTAGTATTCCAATATTTATAGGATTTAACTCAGCGGGTCTCCCCCTTGGAATAACTTTTTCATTCCTTATATCTTCGCCACTCGTAGATTTGGCATCATTATTAATTTTAATGTCTTTCTTTGGTCCTAGGATTGCTATAGCCTATGTTGTTGTAGGACTAATTTTAGCAGTTATTGGTGGAAGTATTATTGACAAATTAGGTCTTGAGAATTATGTGGAAGGTTACGTCAAAGAAATAGAAAATGTTGATGCTCCCCTAATTGAGATGTCAAAAGAGGAAAGAATATCTTATTCGAAAGATCAGGTTAAAGATGTATTTCATAAGGTTTGGGTATATGTTTTAATAGGTGTTGGTATTGGTGCAGCAATTCATAACTGGATACCTCAATCGATAATAGAAAATGTAGTTGGAAACAATAATCCTTTTGCAGTGTTACTAGCTACTGCCGTAGGTATACCAATGTATGCTGACATATTCGGCACATTACCAATAGCAGAAGCATTATTTGGTAAAGGTGTAGGAATTGGCACAGTATTATCATTTATGATGGCGGTAACTGCTCTATCACTTCCATCAATAATTATGCTTAGTAAAGTTGTTAAGCCCAAATTATTAGCAATATTTGTGGCTATAGTTGCAACAGGTATAATTATAATAGGATATCTATTCAATGCATTTTCATTCTTATTAATCTAAAAAATAAATTTAAAAGGAGAAATTATTATGATAATTAAAGTTTTAGGTTCAGGATGTGCTAATTGTAAAAAACTTGAGGAAAACACAAAAAAAGCAGTAGAGGAGTTAGGTATAGAGGCAACTATAGAAAAGGTTGAAGACTTTAAAAAGATCATGGCTTACGGAGTTATGAAAACCCCTGCTCTAGTAGTAGATGAAAAAGTGAAGATAATGGGAAGAGTTCCATCATCTGACGAAATCAAGAAATATTTATAATTAATATATTAAATTAGATTCATAGTAAGGTCCTATTTATAGGGCCTTATTATGAATAATTTATATTGCAATATACAAATATAACGATATAAAATATGGAGGGTTAAAATGGAAAACAAACGTAGAAATACTATGCTCATGACCTTGGGAATAATGGCATTCTTTGCTAATGGAGATAATTATGCTGTTGCCCCATTACTTATTAATATTTCAAAAGATTTAAATATTAGTATAAGTACAGCTGCAATGTCAGTAACTGCTTATATGCTTACCTTTGGACTTTTTACAATTCTATTTGGTCCTTTAGGAGATAGGTATGGTAAAGCTAAAATAATAAACATTGCAGCCTTTGGTACTGCTATATTCAGTATGCTAGGTGCCTTTGCATTTAACTTACCTTCACTTATTTTCTTTAGAGCTATGAATGGCGCTTTTGGTGCTGGCATATTTCCTGTAACTATGGCATTGGTAGGCGAAAGTTTTGAAAATTCAAAAAGGCAAAAAGCCATAGGAAAGGTTATGGGATTGATGTTCCTAGGTGGGGCATCTGCTACAGCAATCGGAGGTGCCTTGGCATACTTTGGATCTTGGCGTGCAGTGTACTTTATATATGGTCTAGCAGAACTTATAATGGCAGTTGCAATGCTTAAGATTTTGCCAAAGAGTAGTGGAGTTATGGACAAACTTCAGTTTATAAGTGTATATAAGCAAGCACTTTCAAATAAAAACTTTGTAAGAGTAGTATCTACTATAATGCTGGTTGGGTTCAGCGTATTTGGAAGTTTTACTTTCTCAGGAAAACTAGTGCAAAGTCGAACAGGATATAATGTGTTCTTTGTAGGACTTATATTAACTTTATTTGGAATAGCTACTGTAATTGGTGGTAGAAAAGCGCCAGCAATAAGAGCAAAATTAAAAGACAGATTTTTATTATTTGCTGGAATCTTAGGAGGCATATCATTATTAACAATAGCATTTGCTAGCAATCCAATATTTATTGGTGTAGCATTATTTGGATTCGGATTAGCATTTATATCTTTGCAATCTACACTAGTAATGACAGCTCAAGAAACCATGCCAAAATTAAGGGGAACGGCTATGTCTCTTGCTTCCTTTAATATGTTTGTAGGAGGAGCTATAGGAACAAGTGTAAATGGAAAGATAATAAATGTGGCGAATATTGGCGTGGTATTTTTAGTTGCTGCATTGGCTATATTTTTGGCAGGAGCTATTGCATCAACAGTTATAAAAAGAATTAATAATAATTTGACTTTATAAGTGAGGTGAAATATATGAAAACAAAATCATTGTCTAATCCAAATTTATTTAAGCTAATAGATAAAATCACAGATAAGACATATTATGGCTATCACCAAGAGTGTTATGCTACAGAGTGGCAGCGTCTTTCGGGATGTGGGCCTTGTGCAACATCTAATATTATCCGTTATATGAATCATACCAGAAATACATTGGAATTAGAGCAGAGTTTAACAACGCTTGGCGGTGGATTTGTATATTTTACTAATCAAACAAATAATAAAAAAGAATTATTAGTGGATTTTAGAACATATATTTAATTATATGATTAAATATATGGGGGCGAATAAATGAAAAAAACAACTAAAATTAGTATAATTATTATTCTATTAATAAGTGTGCTTGGAATGGGTGGTTATAAAATATATGATATAAATAACGCATCTAAAGAAATTGAAGGTAATATAGAAAAAGGAAAACCTATGTTAGTAGATTTAGGAGCATCAACTTGTATACCCTGCAAACAAATGGTTCCTGTGCTTGCGCAGGTGAAAGAAATATATATTGGCAAAGTGGTTGTTAATATTATAGATGTGTATGATAATCCCGAATCAGCAGATAAGTATAAAGTAAGGGTTATACCCACTCAAATATTTCTAGACAAGAATGGAAAAGAAGTCTTTAGACATGAGGGATTCTTCTCAAAAGAGGACATTGTAAAAGTATTTAAGGGAATGGGTATTGAACAATGAATGAGTTTTTAAATAATTTTGGAGGTGTGTTAGCAAATAATTTTTGTCTTGCTTTGATTATGTCATTTGTTGCAGGAATAATATCTTCATTTAGTCCATGTGTACTATCTACAATTCCATTAGTAGTAGGCTATGTAGGCGGATATGCAGGAAAAGATAAAAAACTTGCTTTTAAATATTCACTTATATTTTGTGTTGGGATTGTAATTACATTCACAACCTTTGGAGCACTTTCTGCAATCCTTGGAAAACTTATGACAGGAACGGGAAAATGGTGGTATATAATTCTTGGTGCTATTATGCTTATAGTTGCACTTCAATTACTTGGTGTAATAGAATTTAAGAATAACTCATGTAAAATTCCAAATAAAAGAGTAGGACTTCTGGGAGCCTTTTTCCTCGGAATACTGGGAGGGGTACTATCCTCACCTTGTTCTACCCCAGTATTAGTAGCTATCTTAGCCTTTGTGGCTGGAAAAGGAAATATACTAGTAGGTATATTAATGCTGTTTTTATACTCCATTGGTCATTGCACTTTGATTTTAATTGCAGGCACCTCGGTGGGCTTTGTGGAATCCATAAGTAATTCTAAAAAAACTTTATTTTTGGGTAACATACTAAAAACTATATTAGCGATTATTGTGATGTTTTTAGGGCTTTATCTAATTTATATTGGGATATAATAAATTTACACTGGTACACGACTAACAATCGTGTACTTTTTTTCGGGTTAAAAATAATATTAATAAAATTTAATATTTCTATTGCTTTTTATTTTATATATGTTAGTATATTACCATAACGTAATATTAAGATATAACAATATGCAAAGCATACTGAAATTATAATTGATATTTTCCAAGGAGGAATAAAATATGTTTAATTCAAATATTAAAAATGTTAGCGCAGAAGAGGCTTATACACTTATAAATGATGATAGTGAATTTATTATACTAGACGTAAGAACTAAAGAGGAATACGATGGTGGTCACATTCCAGGGGCAAAACTTATTCCAGTTCAGATTCTCCCTATGAAGATTGCTGAACTCTCTAAATATAAAGATAAACCAGTACTTGTTTACTGTGCATCCGGTGGAAGAAGCCCAAGAGCGGTTGACACTTTAGCAAACAATTCGTTTGAAAATATTTTTCATCTAAGTAGGGGAATATCTTCTTGGAGATACAATGTAGCAATGTAATGCTTAGATGAAAATTTAGGAGAGAGGAAAGCTATGGATACAGAGTATATTAAATACAGTGAAATTACAGAGATCTTAAAAGTTTTGGCACATCCTATTAGATTATGCATAGTAAAAAGCATATTGGATCAAGGCGAGTGTAATGTTTCTCATATGCAGACTTGTCTAAAGGTTCCTCAATCCACAGTCTCACAACATCTTGCGAAGTTAAGATATGCCAGAGTAATAGAAGGTAGGCGGCATGGCCTTGAAGTTAACTATAAAATTAGGGATGAAAGAATAATAAAGTTAATAAATTCAATTTTAATATTGAGTTAATAAATGAATTGTAAAAATAGGGGGAATATATATGATAAAAAAAATATTAATCGTAGGCGGTGTAGCTGGTGGAGCTTCAGCAGCGGCCAGACTTAGGAGACTAGATGAAAATGCAGAAATAATTATGTTTGAAAGAGATGAATACATTTCTTTTGCAAATTGTGGACTACCTTATTATATCGGTGAAGTAATAAAAGATAGAGATAAGCTTTTAGTACAAACACCAGAGAGTATGAAAGAAAGATTTAATTTAGATGTACGTATCAACAGTGAAGTAGTTTCCATTGATACCAGCAAAAAGGTTGTAACAGTTAATAGTAAGGCTCGCGGCACTTATGAAGAAAGCTATGATTATTTAGTTTTATCACCAGGAGCAAAAGCAATTAAACCTAATATAGAAGGTATAAACAGCAAAAGAATATTTACTTTAAGAAATATACCAGATACTGATAATATAAAAGCGTATGTAGATAAAAAGGGTATTAACAGTGCTGTAGTTATTGGCGGAGGTTTTGTTGGCGTAGAAATGGCTGAAAACTTAAAGGAAAGAGGCCTTGATGTTACTTTAGTAGAAGCCGCACCTCATCTAATGGCTCCTTTTGACACAGATATCGCTTTAACCATTGAAAAGGAAGTTCAAGATAACGGTATAGAAATAATTTTAAACGATGGAGTGAAGTCTTTTAAAGATATTGAAAATAATGTTGAAATAACTTTGAATAGTGGTGCAAAACTAAGTGCTGATATTATTATATTGGCAATAGGAGTATTCCCTGATACTGGATTTATAAAAACTGCTGGTATTAAACTAGGTGCAAGGGGACATGTATTAGTAAATGATAAAATGGAAACTAGCGCAGATGGAGTATTTGCAGTAGGTGATGTTATTGAAGTTATAGACTTTATAAACAAAACCAATATTGCAATACCACTAGCCGGTCCTGCAAATAAACAAGGTAGAATAGCAGCTGATAATATAGCTGGTTTAAATACTACTTATAAGGGGACTCAAGGTACTTCAATTATAAAGGTATTTGGCTTAACAGCAGCATGTACAGGTAATAATGAACGAACTTTAACAAGGCTTAACATTGCTCATAAAGTTATATTTGTTCATCCGGCATCTCATGCTTCTTACTATCCTGATTCTCTTCCAATGACCTTAAAACTGATTTTTAATAACGAAGGTAAAATACTTGGAGCTCAAGGTGTGGGTTATGATGGAGTAGATAAGAGAATAGATGTAATTGCTACAGTCATAAGGCTAGGAGGAACAGTTGATGATTTAACAGAACTTGAGCTTTGCTATGCACCACCTTTCTCATCAGCTAAGGATCCAGTAAATATGGCAGGATTTGTTGCTCAAAATGTGTTATTAGGAAGAATGGATGTATTAACTACAGATGAGTTTATGGCTTATGACAGAGAAAATACAACAGTATTAGATGTCCGTACAGAAATAGAGTATAACACTGGACATATTGAGGGTGCTATAAATATTCCAGTAGACAGTTTACGCGAAAGAATTGGTGAACTAGATGCAAACAAAGAAATTATTGAATATTGCCAAGTTGGTCTTAGAGGTTATGTAGCTGCTAGAATCTTATCCCAAAAGGAATTTAAGGTTAAAAACTTAACTGGAGGATATGAATCAGTTTTAAGTTCAAATTTTAATCCAAATAAAGCTGGAGCCTCAGATAAAATCAAACCCGATGCTCAAATTATAAAAGAAGCAGTAGATATAAGCTTTGATAACTTCGATGAATTCCTCGATACATGTGGACTATGTTGTCCAGGCCCATTAGTTCAAGTTAAAGCTAGTATTGATAATTTAAATGAGGGTAAAATATTAAAAGTAACAGCTTCTAGTCTTGGTTTTTATGAGGATATTAAATCCTGGTGTACTAAAACAAATAATGAATTAATTGATTTAAGAAAAGAAAAAGGAATAGTTATTGCATATATCAAAAAATAATCATCATATCAATGTACACTTGTAGAATTTCCACCTGAAAAGAGAGCTAATTTCAAGCCACATTCCAATATTCAACAGGAGTGTGGCATTTTTTATTGATAGAACTTGTTTTTTCTCTTCCAATCTCCGCAAAATTTCTATTATGCAATAAGCCACTACTATACATTCATAAATTATGGTATGATTTCAATAACTAAGTTTATGGGGTGATAAAAGATGAGTAACTTATTGAAATTTGAAAAATCTTATACATATAAGATTGAACTTACTGCATTAGAGGAAGAAGGACACAGTTATGTAAGGGGATATATAGAGCCAGAACATTTTAGCAGGTTGGTATTTTTTCTAAATGAAAAATTAAGAGATATGTTAAATGGCGCAACATTGACTCCTATAGATATTGCTGAGTTATTAGAAAGGTTTTATGACTTTAAACAAATTGATGGAAAAGGTAAGAGAACAGATTCTAATATTGAATTATCAGAAAATTGGGAAAAACATGATTTAGAGTATGATAATATTATTAATGATAGTATTTATTATGCTGATGGAATAGAAGAAGCTTTGAAAGATATTGTATTTGATATAGTATATACTAATCCAGTAGTATTTTATGAAAAATTTATGGAATTCGTTATAGAAAAAGATGGAGTATCATATATTCCGGTTCCAACCAGAATTATTGATGAAATAAAAAAAGCAAACGAAGAAATAGAAAATAAATAATCATGTTAAATAAGAAGTCGCGGCATATGAAATGATGGATACTTTAATAGAAGTTTATAATTCTTATATAGCTAAATGTATTGATGATCATAATATCGGATTTTATTATTGTACTCCAGAGTGCATATATGAAAGTTATAAAACTGGAGAAATGTTAGACTGAAATTGCAAGGTGTGAAAATTATAGTTTAGGTTACAAGTGTAGACATGTTAGCTTGTAAAATCCATGTTGAGTTCGTGGCGTTGATAGATCAGAAATAGGCTGGTATCAAAGGGTTAGAAAGATTTCTTCATAAATATTAAATAAAAGAAAGAAGGATGAAAAAAAATGGTTAAATCGTTACTAATGGAGCTGTAACTCCTCTATGCGGAAAAATTTATGATAAGTTTGGAGTGAAAGTACTAATCCCAGTAGGTTTTACTATAATACTTATGGCATTATTCGTTTTATCACGTTCAAATAGTGATACATCTCTTATTAAGATCATAACTTCATATGTAGTAGTATGCATTGGGGTTGGTATTACAATGTCACCTTGTCAAACGAGTTCCCTTAAGCAATTACCAAAAGAAGCTTATCCACATGGGATAGCTGTTATGAATACCCTTCAACAAATATCATCAGCACTTGGTTCCTCATTATTTATTGGTATTATGTCAGCTTCGCAGCTAAAAGCCTTAAATAATTCAGCTTTGCCACAAGTTGCAATAGCTACTGGATTTAAGTCAAGTGCATCAGTACTCGTAATATTTGTTTTAGCAGGACTTTGCTTATCATTTGCTTTAAGCTTAGGAAATAAAAATTCTTCTTCATCCTCAGATTTAAGATTAAAAAATGAAAAAGTGAGTGGTCTTTAATAAGGCCACTTAAAAGGTCTTGGCATGAAAATGAAAAAAAGCTTTTGTTAATGCTTTTAATCCATTGATTGAAAGCAAGGAAGAGTTAATAGCAAGATATGAGGACATTATTGAGAAAATAACTAATTTTATAATTGGGCTATATTTCTAAAATTGAATTTTTTTGAAAAAAAAATAAATTTTATGGTATAATAAATAATTGTGTGGACTTTTTAACAATATATTATAATGAAAACTTAAATAATAGGCTAAATTGCCTTCTGACGTATCTAATATTAAAACACCAAAGGTAATGACTTAAATTGTATGGGAGTGACATAATGGACAATCAATTTGATCATTCAATAATAGTTGATGTTTCTGAACGTAAAATAGAAGATGTAGAATGTCTTAGTTACTTAAAATTTCTAGAAGAAGTTCTAAAAGGAATTCCAGATGTAATAGTAGTATATAAGCCAGATAAAACTATTATGTTTTTAAATGAGACAGGCTATGAATTTTATAAAACAACACCTAGTGAGGTTAATGGTAAGAAGTGTCTTATGTTTCTCAGACAAAAGACACAATGTACTAATTGTATTCTGGATGACGCTATTAAAGACAAGAAAATAACAAGGAAAGAAATTTATATTACAGCAACAAACCAATATATGGATTGTTGCTGTAACCCTGTGCTAGATAATCAAGGAGACCTCATACTCGTTGTTGAACAGTTAAGAGATATTACTGAAAGAAAACTTTTAGATAATGTGCTAAAAGAAAGTGAAGAAGGTTATCGTCAAATTGTGGATCTTTCACCAGATGCAATAATTATTATGATTGATAATAAAATTGTATTAACAAATGAGCAAGCATTAAAATTATCGGGACTAAATTTTAGTAATATTATTGGAGAATGTGTATTTAAATTTGCACCTGGTTATGAAAAAATAATTAGTAAAAGAATAAATCAGTTGATATCAAATAAAAAAACAAAAACTACCTTTGATTACAAACATATTAGGAGTGACAATAAAGTAATTGATGTTGAAGTATCTTCAAGTTACTTGGTTTATAAAGGTAGCCCTGCAATACTTTCAATACTTAGAGATATTACTGAGCGAAAGAAGGGATTAAATGCCGCCGCTAAATTACAAAAAAATGCTTTAAAGAAAGGATTTCCTTTTCCATGCAAAGCTGAATTTCAAACAGTTTATGTACCAGCTAAAACTGTTAGTGGCGATTTTTATAATATTTTAAAGATCAATGATAATTTAGTTATTGGAATAATTGCAGACGTAAGTGGAAAAGGAATCACAGCTGCTCTTAGTATCTCTGCATTTAATGTTTTGTTTCATGAATCAGTTCTAATTAGTAATGAGCCCTTAGAAATATTGAATAATTTAAATACTAAAATAGGAACTTATTTAGATGATAGTTATATTGCCGCCTGTTGTTTTAGCTTAGATTTTAAAAATAACAAAGCAAAGGTTGTTGGTGCTGGTATTAATGAGTTTATTTTTCAAAGTTCTAAAAATAAAATTCAGGAAAGAATTGTTAAAGGTCCTTTTTTAGGTATGTTTGAAGATAGTGTGTTTGATGAGCAGATAATTTATTTTAAGCAAGGGGATAAGTTTTGTTTCTTTAGTGATGGATTAGAATTTATTTTTGATGATAAACTTAAAGATCTTTATTTAAATACAGTAGAATTAACTGAATTTACAAACTATCTGAATGGATATTTAAAGAATATGTTAATTGATGTAGAAGGACTAAAAGACGATTGTACATTACTTACCCTAGAAATAAAGTGAGGTGAGCGTAATTACGATGAAAAATAATGAATTTATTTTATATGGCTTAGCAAATCATAAAGAAATTATTGAAAAAATTAACGCTGATTTAAATACTTTAGAACATAGCTTTGATATTAAATTAATGCTTACAGAAGCATTAACTAATGCTTTTAAACATGGAAATAAGGGTAATATAGAAAGTCCCATATATTTAAGATATGCTTATGATGGTATTGATGTAACATTTGAAATAGAGGATTCAGGAACTGGCTTTGAAAATTTTAGTATTTCAGAGGAACCATCAAATGAATGTTTGCTAAATGATAGTGGAAGAGGATTATTTCTTATAAAATGCATGGCAGATAAAATCGAGTTAAGGAAGAATACTTTAATTATTCAAAAACGCTTAATTAAATAACATTTGAGAAACAGATCCAACTATGATCTATAAGCGATGGTAGTTGAATAAATAAATTTAGAGATGAGGTTTACATATTGAAAAAAAGTTTAAAAGCTAAATTAAGTTTATTATTTTTTGTATTTATATCAATTCCACTTATTACCTTGGGAATTTTTTCTTGGAGTAAGACCTCTAATTCAATGCAAGAATTAACAGAGGGAGAACTAATACAGGTTACTACAAAAACAGCTGAAAGCATTAATTTAAATGTAGAATCAGTAAATAAATATGTTCAAGCTTTAAGTTTAAATAAGGATTTCGCTAATATAGCTGTTGGAGATACTAAGCTTCGTGCTAGTGTATTTAAATATTTATCAACACTCCAGAAGGAAAATAGTGATACAATAGAAGAATTAGCTATTACAAATATTTTAGGCAAAGGTGTTGTCAGTAGTGATAGTGAAAATTTCAATTCTAGCTTAAGTGAACGTGAGTATGTACAGCAAGCTTTAAATGGGTCTGCATCTCAAAGTGAAGTTGTAATTTCTACAACTTCAAAGAAACCTATTATAGGAATTGCATATCCTTTAAAGGTTAATAATAAAGTAGTTGGAACAATAATTGGAAGTATTAAGTTTGATAAGATTTCTAATTATGCTGCTGAGGTAAAAGTGGGTGAAAGTGGATATGCATATATGATTGATAAAAATGGATTGATTGTATATCATCCTGAAAGTGATAGAATACTTAAAGAAAATTTAGGAAGCACAGATAATTTGGAGTTAAAAGCATTGGTAGATAAAATGAAGGCCGGTGAGACTTCGGGTGGTTATTATACATATGAAGGAAAACTTAAATTTGTAAGGTTTACTTCAGTAGAAAATTGGGTAGTAGCAGTAACAGCTGATTATGATGATTATATGGCTCCAGCTTTCGCTATAAGAAGCAGTACAATAGTAATAGCTGTAGTATCATTATTTATAGCAATGTGTCTAGCATATCTTTTTACAACAAAAAATATATTAAATCCTATTAAGCATTTAGAAAAGTTAATGACAAAAGCTGGTGAAGGGAATTTAACAGTTAAAGCTGAAATAACTACTAAGGATGAAATTCAAACCTTAGGCGAATATTTTAACATAATGATTAAACATCAATCAGATATAATAAATAGTGTTAGAAATGGTGCTGAAGAGTTAGCCGCAGCTTCTGAAGAAATATCTGCGTCTACTGAAGAAATATCTGCATCTACTGAACAGATTGCTGAGAATATAGAAAATGTAGCATCTAATGCAGAAAATCAAAATAATTCAATAGTAGAAACATCAGGAGTTTTAGTTCAACTTTCAAGCTTAGTTCAAATAGCACAGAAAAAAGCACTTACTGCTAAAAATAATTCTCAGAATACGGTGAGTGCCGCAAATCAAGGAAGAACTAAAGTTAAAGAAACTGTTGAAGCTATTGAAAATATTAGTAAAGCATCAATGGAAACAGAAGATATATTTAAAGTGTTAAATGAATTATCAAAACAAGTTAGTGGAATTATTAGTACAATTAACAATATTTCATCTCAAACTAATTTGCTAGCTTTAAATGCAGCGATTGAGGCTGCAAGAGCCGGAGAGCATGGAAAGGGGTTTACCGTAGTTGCAGATGAAGTTCGGAAACTATCAGAACAAACCAATATTGGATCAAATGAAATATCTTCATTGATAAACGAAATGGTGGTTCAAATAGATAGAGCTGTCGATTCAATGAATTTGGGTAAACAGGCAGTAGAAAATGGAGTTGTTATTGCTAGTGAAACAGATGAATCTTTTGTTACTATTATAAATTCTGTTGAGCAAATATCAAAAGATATTAATCAAATAGTAGATATTACAAAAGATGAAGTTGCAAGTTCTGATCAAATAGTAAAGCTTATAGATTCTGTTGCAACTATTACTGAAACAACAGCCACAAGTAGTCAAGAGGTTGCGGCATCGGCGGAAGAACAACTTTCTGTAATTGAAAACCTAGCTGTAAGTTCGCAGCAGACTAGTGCTATGGCTAATAATTTAAATAGTATTGTAGAAAAATTTATAATTTGAGGTGATAATAATGAGTGAGTTAAATATTTTAATACCTAAAGATTTTGCCGTAGATGATGCTGCTGAATTTAGAGAAAAAACAAATAATCTAATCAGCCAAGGGGAAATTAATTTTGTGCTTGATTTTTCTAATTGCACATTTATTGACAGCACTGGACTTGGAGTGTTAGTAGGAATTTATAAGAAATGCACAGAATTAAATGGAAGTTTTAAACTTCATTCGATTAATCCACAAGTCATGAAACTTTTTAATTTAACAAGATTAGATAAGGTTTTCCAAATTAGTAAATAAAAGATTACTATATGCAAAAACGATTAAATTCAATGTATTTCATTGAATTTGATCGTTTTTATATATTAGGCTAAATATAAAATATAAGACACGTAAGGTATAATTCAGACTTGAAAATACACTATGTGGATTGAAATATGTTATTATTAAAAAGTAATTTAAATAACTAAATAGTGCAGTTCATTTTAATTGTATTATCTAACCATAAGTTAAAATATATAATACAAAAGGAGACAAGGAATCATGATTGATATAACAAAAGAATACCTTCAAAATAAGTATAAAATAAGCTCGAAAACACTAGAATTATATGAGGTAGCGTTGCGAGATGTTCAAGAAGAATTTAATATTCTTGATGAAATAAGGGAGTTTAATCAGCTTAAGGTTTTGACTGCATTACAAGATGAGCGAATTAGCGACGCTCATTTCACAAATTCTTCTGGATACGGTTATGGCGACATAGGTCGTGATTCATTAGATAAAGTATATGCAAGAATTTTTAATTGTGAGAGTGCACTTGTACGGCCACATTTCGTAAATGGAACACATGCAATTGGTGCTGCCCTATTTGGTAATTTAAGACCTAATGATACTATGCTGTCTGTATGTGGAACACCTTACGATACACTTCTCAATATAATTGGTATAAATGTCAAGGAAGATATAGGTTCATTAAAAGATTATGGTGTAAAATATAAGCAATTAGAATTAAATCATAACTCTAAAGTTGACATTGAACTAATGAAAAAGACACTTCAGGAAGATGATTCAATAAAACTAATTCATATTCAAAGATCTACTGGATATGGTTGGAGGAAAGCACTATTAATTTGTGAAATAGAAGAGATTATAAAGGCTGCAAAAGCTGTAAATCCAAACGTAATTTGTTTTGTAGATAATTGTTATGGCGAATTTATTGAATTAAGTGAGCCTACAGATGTAGGTGCAGACTTAGTTGCTGGATCACTCATAAAAAATATTGGTGGTGGGATTGCACCTACTGGTGGATATATTGCAGGTAAAGAAAAATATGTAGTGCAAGCATCTTATAGATTAACAACTCCTGGCATAGGGGGAGAGTGTGGATCTACGTTTGGGGTGATGCGTTCTTTATATCAAGGACTATTCCTAGCGCCACATGTCGCTATGGAAGCACTTAAGGGAGCTGTTTTCTGTGCAAGAATTATGGAACTTGCAGGGTTTGAAGTTCTTCCAAAGTATACTGATAAAAGAAGTGATATAATTCAGGCTATTAAATTTAATAACAAGGAAAAGGTGATCAATTTCTGTAGGGGTATACAAGAGGGTTCTCCCATTGATTCTTTTGCTCAATGTGAACCGTGGGATATGCCAGGATATGCAGATAAGGTTATTATGGCGGCAGGTGCATTTATTCAGGGGTCATCTATAGAATTATCTGCAGATGCTCCAATTAGAGAACCTTATATAGCATATTTGCAGGGTGGATTAACTTTTGATCATGCTAAAATTGGAATATTAATAGCACTCTCAAGAGTTATTTAAAATAGAAAGTAGTAGTGAAACAACAAAAGCTTGCTAATGATATAATCATTGCAAGCTTTTGTTGTACACTAAATATGTAAAAGCGTGAATTGAAGAAATCATATAAAGTATTTTGAAAAAAGATGATACAGATTTAAGTTTTATGTTAAGTTAAGGTTATATTAGGATATTCTATGACGACATATATTTGGCCTTACTGAGACTTATTTTGTTATTGGAATTATAGGTTATGATATTATGACTTTCGTACAGGGGTTCAACACCCCTCGCCTCCACCATACATAAACAACAATGTTTATCTGAATAGTAGAATTGGAAAAGACCAGCTAGTTAAAGTCAACTATTAGTTTGAAATTTATTTAAGTTAATTTTAAGCACAACAAAAAGACCATTGCCAAACACGAACGGTTACAAAAAATGGATATTGAATTATTGATTAAGCTGCT
>JBLHPD010000117.1:0-15412 GCA_047624165.1 Clostridium sp.
AAAAGAAATATACCGACAGGGGCATAAGAAAAATCTTAGAAAAATACTCCGCGCAAGCTGGGTTAAAAACAATGTTATCTCCTCATAAATTAAGGCATTTTTTGTTTACCTGGCTAAAAAAACAAGGCATAGACGATGCTTTAATACAACCATATTCAGGTCATGAAAGCAGAAAAACCCTTGAAATATATTCAAAATTATCAATTACTGAAGCTCAAGAGGCTTATAATGAGGTAATTAACAAATTCCCAATATAAGGAATTGAGTTTTCAGTACAGGACAGCTATGTTCTTCATACCCCCATTTAAGGTGTTACATTTTATATTATCTATGAAATTATTTATTTTCGATCTATAATAAGTCTTAAACTGTTATATTGAAACAAATTTAAGGAATAATAGTTGCAATAAATTTATTTTAGGTTTATTATAACATTATATTCTATTTATTTACAATAAAGTTAAATATATTTCTTATATGTTTAATTTTAGGACGAAAATTCATTATATTGTAAGTGTTTTTCCAGAAGGAAAAGTATTTTTTTGAAATCTATGAATCTACAACATAAAAGTAATATTAGAATAGCAGGTATAGCATATAATCCAAATAATAAGAACAAGCATAAAAGAATATCATAATAAAAATTTTCATTTATTTTCACCGCCTTAATTATAAAATGCTAGTTTAATAATGTAGCTGCTAAATGTAAAATAATTGGTAGGCCGACTACATGTATAGAAGATATACCAGTAGTAGTTAAAAAATAGTCAAAATTAAATAATACTAATAATGTCTAAAATCATTGTTACAATAATTTCAGAATATCAATTATGTACAAGCTTCTAAAAGTTGGTATTTTGCTTTTATATAATTCTTTCAATGCATGTGTTGCTAACAAGTCCGATTAAATACAAATGACGATTTATATTTAATGAAAATTAAAAATTTGGAGGTTTAATTAATGACGAGAGAAAGTAAAACATTTTTACCAGTAATTATTTCAATTGTTTTAACTCTAGGAATTACAGGACAAGTATTTGGTGCAACCAATACTTGTCCTGCCACCCAATCAATAGTAGACACTTCAATTAATTCTACAATTAAAGCAGTACCTGCTCAAATGAAACCTGGTACAATAATTGAATATGATAAAAATATTCAACTGATTTTAGTACAAGATGGATACAAGGGTAAAGACAGTAAAGACGTTGTCCTTGATAAAACAGTAGCTTCTAAAGTACCTGCAAATGCCGTTAAAACACCATTACCTCAATCAGGTATGAAAGTGTACTATGATGGTCTAGGAGAGCCTATAAAAATAACAATTGATGGGGTAATATATTCCGATAAGACTTCTTTTGATATTAAAGCCTCAACAGCTTCTACATCATCGACTTATACTTCACCAGCAGGTGGAGTTACATGGTATACTGATGATATTGGAATGTATGACAATACGTTAGTTTATCATGATTGTGCAACAGACATGTATTCTGATAATTGTGCAAGAGATACACAAATAAGATTAACTTGTACATCTACCGGAAGACTAGCGTATTTTAATAAGAATGATATTGGAAATTTACAATACTATGGCCATATATTAGACTTACGACCAGCTGCGTTTCAAGACTATGGCTTTGATCTTTCAACTGGAGTATTTCAAGCTAGATATGTTCATAGCTAATTAGTAACGTGACTAAGATATGTGCTAAGAAAAAGAAATAAGGAATATATTTCTTTTTTATCAAGTGAATTATGTAGAATTATTTTAATTAAAATAATGAGCCTAAGCACATCTGGGTTTGAAATATAATAAATGTAAAAAGTCGCCCTAATTTGTTAAAATTGGTTTGTAAAAACAATAAAATAACAAAAGGGTGACTATTTATGGTACATAGATTAACAAATAAAATTCTATATCACTGATAATTTCTTAATTGTAATTACGTAAAAATTCTAAATAATGAAAAAAGTAAGGGCTTCTTACAAAAGAATTAAACAGAATGGAGAAATGCTGTATAGTAGTGTTTTGAGGTGTTTTAAATTTGAAGTCTGGCTAGAGAATATATCTTAATGATTTAATTACATACAGTAATAGAATTGAACTTATGGAGGTAAGTGCATTATGTTTAAAAATATTAACTTTAAATTTGTTATTATCATGTCATTATTTTTAATATTAAGCTTTTTATCTACAGGATGTCATTCGAATAAGGTTACAGGGAGTAATATAAGTACAAAGACTGCGACTCAACTGCTAGCTATTTCCTGTTTCGAAAAAAATGCGGATATTAGTATCTACAAACTGGATACTATAACAAAGAAGGCAGATTTACTGAAAACCCAAGCAACTCCAGGGGTTTTTATGCCTAGTATATTATCAGATGACGGTAATTTATATTATCCTAGACTAGGTTCTGGTGGAAAATATGCGCAGTTATTCGAGTTTAATTCGATATCACAGAAAGAGGTTCAGCTTACGAGCCTAGAAAAAAATGGTATTGTCTTAGTTGAATATTTGTATATTGATAATTCAACGTCAAAAATATTTATGCGTATTCTTAGAAAAAATCATCAGAATTCTGAAGTGGCCTCTTATAATTTAAAAACACAAGAAATGAAGGTATTTGGAGATCAAGATAAGGATATAGAAGTTCTAAATTTTGATATATGTAAAGATAAAAAATTGGTAGCAATTGCAACATATTCTAAAACGGAAACTTCAAATAATATGGATAAATCAAGTAAGAGCCAGCTTACTTTAGAAGCATCACAGTATAATTTAACTATATATGATGAAGATGGAAACAAAGTTAAGGACTGTAGCCCAATGAAAGATTTTGTGAACGATATATCATTATCACCAGATGCAAAGCTCCTGCTAATCTCTATAAGTACGGAGTGGTTAGATGACACTCATAGCAAAAAAAATATATTTTATACCCAAAATGTAGAAACGGGAGAGATAAAACAAGTATTAGAAAGCTCAGAGCAAATCCAAGAAATTAAAAACGCAAGATTTTCAGCAGATGGGAAAGGATTTTTTTATTTAGCTACGAAAGCGGATGCAAAATCTTTCGTAAATGATGGAGGATATACAAAGGTGCTAAACACCGTATTTTATTATGATTTAAAAACCAATCAATCTAAAGAAATATGGAGTCCTGATAATAAAACTATTACTAATTATGTCGTATTAGACAAATAGGAGTAGAAAAATATAGCTCGGTACGGACGATATACATCTGGTTTACTACCTAACATCTATGGAGAAAAATATCATGGTATTCTGTTGGAGAAATTTTATAAATCAAATAGTTTATCTTGTATGGCAATGGTATGGTGGTATATTTATTGTTCTTTGACTTCTCTGGGAATGGAATATAGATAATGTCTTTCCAGATAAGTTTGGCCTAATAGGGGGTACAGCATCTTTTAGTGGAAAACATACTCTAACTTCTAACCTATAACCTATAGCTTCAGAATATTAATATAATCTAAATATAGTAACCCCCACATCATATTGATAGGGGGTTACTTGTGACGATATAAAACGAAAAAGCGTCATAAAAGTTTTATATCGTCACACTTTATGTGTTTTTAAATTAAAGAAAAGGAGGTTCTTCACTAAAACTTTCAGGCCATGTTAATTATCAAGGTTTTGATTTATACGGGTGTTAGAGTCAGTGAATTAGTTAGCATAAAGATTAGTGATATAGATTTATTAAATTGTCAGATAAGAATAATCAAGGTAAGGGGAATAAGGATCGTGTGGTTCCTTTCCCAGAGGGATTTAAAGAGGTGCTTGGTATACATTGTAACAATAATCTGAAAAATAATGCCACATATTTATTTGAATCATCCTGGAAAAAGAAATATACCGACAGGGGTATAAGAAAAATCTTAGAAAAATACTCCGCGCAAGCTGGGTTAAAAACATTTATATCTCCTCATAAACTAAGGCATTTTTTGTTTACCTGGTTAAAAAAACAGGGTATAGACGATGCATTGATTCAACCATATTCAGGTCATGAAAGCAGAAAAGCCCTTGAAATATATTCAAAACTATCAATTACTGAAGCTCAAGAGGCTTATGATGAAGCGATCAATAATTTTCCAATATAAGGTATTGCTTCTGGTGACAGCTATGTTCTTCATACCCCGAAAAGGTGGAATAGGCAAATTACTCATTCGATAGTATCAGAAGTATAGCCAAATCCAGAATGATTGCCTATGTTTGTCTTTCAAAACATGTAGTCACCATTTGAAATATGTCATAAGTAGGGGTCTGTGTAGTAATGGAACAGAAAATTACAACAAAACCCCATTTATTTACAATTATTTAAATTCTAATATTTTGCTCAATTAATTAAAATCATTTTGACTTTCTAAATCAACCAGTGGTCTTAACTTACCACCATCAATTGCTTCTGAAATTTCAAATGAGTACTTACCCATTATGTTGATGTGGTCATATCCTAATGCTGATAATCTTTGAATTTCGTTATCTTTTACTACTGCACCAGATGCTCTAAGTTTTTCAATAGATTCTTGCATATACCTTGTATTCCACACAATAATAGCATTTACTACAAAACCTAATGCATCAAGTTGATCTTCTTGACCTTCACGATAAGATTGATATAATTGACCTTTTTTACCGTAAAAAACTGATCTAGCAACGTTATGGCGAGATTCACCACGATTTAATTGCGTTAATATTTTACGCTGATAATCTTCAATATCAATATATGAAAGCAAATGTTGAGTCTTATAAATACGACCTACTTCTCCAAATGCACGCCCCAACATTGTAATTTTATTTCCACGTTTAAAAGTAGGAATAAGCTGTGCTGGGTTAACTTTTCCAGTCTTTAAAGACCCTACTACTTTCAATATATCCTCCCAGTAACGAATGATCAAATCTATACGTATCTTATTTTTTGAGATGTTGTTTAAAACTCCATAATCAGCTGATGAATCTATTCTCCAAAACTTTGTATTACCTATATCAGCAATACGTGGACTAAATAGATATCCAAGTAACCCAAATAAACCAAAAATAATATTGCTATACCCTGCTGTATCTGTCATTACTTCTTTAATATTCAAAACTGTATCATGCTCTAAAATACCTTGTAAAAGATAAAGAGAATCTCTTATAGTGCCCGGAATAACTATAGCATTAAAACCAGTAAATTGGTCACTTACAAAGTTATAATATGTAACACCTCGACCAACTCCAAAGTACTTAGAGTTATGTCTTGAGTTTATACTTTTAGGGGGAGTTACAAATCTAAGGCCATCAGCTGAAGCAACTTCTCCACCACCCCACTTTTGTGCTAAATCCAATTTTGAATTAAACTCGACTAATATATCATTAGCTTTTTTTATTGTTTCAGAACGAAAATGATTTTGATTTACCCATGTTAATCTGTCATATTCTAGGGCCTGCATACCTGGCTGAACAACTGGTTTAAGACCTATATTACAAGCCCTAGAAATAAGGAGTGCACAAATACTTATATGTAAATCGTTTAATTTAGAATTTCCCTCACTTATATGAGTAAACGCTTCGGTGAAGTTGGTCCAGCTATTAACTTCTAAAACCAATTCTGGTAAGTCTATATGAGGAATACTTAATTGAACACTTTTCCTTAGCCATTTTAAAGACTCTGATTCTGGTAAACGGTCAAGAGGCGTTACAATAAGTCTATCATGCCCATCGAAAGTTTCAATACGAGCATTTGGATTGTCAGGCCATCGATTAGCAACTTCTTTGTATAGGCTATCAAGTTCTTTTGATAATGAGTTAATTTTTTCTTCAGAGATCATTGGCAAATTAAGTGTTCTTAGAATATTTGGTTTTATTGCTTTCCATTCATCGCCTTGCAAAAGTTGAGCTCTAGGATCCCCATAACGATAACTGCATTCAATGAATATATCACAATTTTTTAATGCTTCAAGGACTTTCTCAACAACCCAAAATGTATACGCACAAGGATTTATTTTGTTGGTTGATGATTTTACAACTAAATTTTTCCATGATGCTGTAATCCTATCTAATGGGGGTATGAAGAACATAGCTGTAACCAGAAGCAATAGAACATTTCTAATTTCCCATATATGAAAGTTCCGAATCTCATTTTGGAACTTGAACTTAGGTGTATTTAAAGCATTTTATTGAGTATTTTAGATGCATATGGTAAGCTAATCTTAAAAAAAAATTACTGCTATTGACATTAAAGTAACTTTTTGAGAATGCCTTATAATTATTTTATATAGGCTCTATAAAATAATTTAGATGATAAGATAAAATCATATTCAGGTCACGAAAACAGAGAAACTCTTGCTATCTATTTAATTTTAACAATTAACGAAGCCCACAAGGTTTATAATGAAGTATTTATCAACTTTCTAATATAAGATGTTACTTCTAGTTGCAGCTATGTTCTTCATGGGCCTATACGTGAGGTTTTTTCCTATGCTTAATTCTATGTGAAAGTTTTGAATTCTTTGCTCCTAGTCAGGATCTATGGTGCTTTTTATCAAAACCTTAACTTCATATTGAGAGTAGCGGAAATCGCAGTAACTACAATATGTTCTACTATAGATAATTGTCCAATGTCAGCGCATAAGCAAAGAGAGGGCTTAATGCCACCCTCTATACTTGAATTAAATTTAATTAATGCTTATATAGTGGGACTATTCTAACAAATCCTTGTATTTTGTTTGGTATAGTTCTATCTATTTATTATATTTGAATTGTTCCTGGCTTAACTTATTGTTCAGGTCCTCTTTAATTTCTGCTACTGCTAATTTAATGTTTAATGCACTTTCTTTCTTTAGTTGCTCCAAGTCCTTCAGATGCTCCTGTGGTAACTTCTCAAGGCTCTTATTTGATTGGGAAATATAATATCCTTATCTTTAATACTATTGCTTAAATCAAGGCTCCTGGCCTGTAAATCTGCAAGTAGCTTCTTATACTCTTCAAGTTCAACGTTGAATTGCTTATATTCTGCTACAATACTTAACAAATCATCATTCCTGCCATCCCCTATTTGGGGTAAGGCAACCATTTGTACGAATCGTTGCCTTACCCCATATTATGTCACAAGGGGTTAAGGGCAATAGCCCTTTTTTAATACTATTTTCTAGGAGGTTATTTTTACAGTAGTCGTTGCCGTACCCCTTATTGACTTTTCAATTATTATTACACATTTTTACATTTTCAAAAAATACGGGGTTTTGGGCTTAGAACCCCTACTTAAATTTTTATACCCAATAAGCATGTAAAATATGGAAACAACTTAAATTAATCGTCGAAAAAAGTTGAAATTTAGCGTCATCAGTGTTACAATATAACCATAATATTCTAACTTTTCCTTAAAATTTATCTTTGTAGTATTAAACGTAAAATTTAGGTATTAACACCTTTTTTTTTAAAAAAAGTTTATAAAGGAGTGATATCTGTATGGGATTCTTACGTTGGTTAGTAGGAATATTAATCATTTTCTGGTTATTGGGGTTGGTGCTTAAGATTTGTGGTGGCCTTATACATATATTAATTGTAATAGCTGTTATATTATTTATTTTTGATGTTATTGGTAGAAGAAGCTGATAATAAAAAGTTTATTTTAAATACAATACAGAAGCTTTTCATAAAGAACAGAAAAAAGAGAGGTGAATTATTCTGTTAAACAAAGTAAAACCACTAGAAGGCTACAAGTTGAAATGTATCGATGGGGAAATAGGTAAAGTCAAAGAATTCTATTTCGATGACCATCACTGGACAATTCGCTATTTGGTTGTCGACACAGGTAATTGGTTAGCTGACAGACAGGTGTTAATATCGCCGTATGCGTTGGACGGTGTGAATAATGAAGAGAAATATATCATCATTAATTTGACCAAAAGTCAAATTGAAAATAGTCCCTCTTTGGACAGTGAAAAACCCGTATCACGACAATTTGAAGAAGAGTACTATATGTATTATAAATGGCCTATATATTGGGGTGGCCTAAACGTCTGGGGAACGCGTGGACTTTCTCCTATCGTTGAAGGTAATCAAAATCAAGAAAAATTGATGGAATCAATTCAAAGTGATAGCGAGTTGGATAAACATTTACGCAACACTAATGAGGTGAGCGGCTACACCATCCAAGCCACAGACGGTGAAATTGGACACGTCGAAGATTTCATCATTGATCATGAGACATTGGAAATTCGCTATTTAGTCATTGCTACAATGAACTGGTGGCCGGGGAAAAAAATTCTTGTTTCACCGAAATGGATAGATCGCGTTAGTTGGAATGAATCTACAGTATTCGTAAATCTTCTTCGTCAATCAATCAAGCAGTCACCGGAATATACTGAGGCATCTCTTATAACACGAGACTATGAAATCAAACTGCATCAACATTATAATCGACAGGAATACTGGATCAATGACTAAATTTTTTTGTTTCATTGCTACAATATTAGAGAGGAGTTAACCTTTCTTTTAATCGGGTCTTTTTGCTAACAAAATCATTTGAACTATAGATGTTATGCAAAGTGAAGGATATAAAAAAATAAAAGGAGATTGATATATATGGACACAAATCAATATGAAAAAGAGTTGGAACGATTGGGTGCGTTTGAAATTGCATCAAAGATGTTGAAGCTTGCAAAAAACAATGAAAATCATAATAGTTTTCTGAATGCAGGACGTGGCAATCCCAATTGGATTAATACCCAGGCACGGCTGGCATTTCCTCGATTTATGGCTTTTGGTGTGAAGGAGTCTGAACGCACCATGCTTGAAGGTAATCTTGCGGGATACACTACACTAGGTGGAATTGGTAGCAGATTTGATGATTTTTTGGATCTCAGCCAGAATAAAGACGCCTTTATTAAGGCCTCCATAGACTATGCTGTTGATGTACTGGGCATTGATCGGGATGCCTTGGTGAAGGAGTTTACGGATGCTATCATTGGAAATAACTATCCTGTACCATCTCGTTGCCTAGTTAACATAGAAAAAATCATCAATGCTTATCTTCAAAACACCCTTTATAATGGTGTTTCTTTAGCAGAATCCACCCAGGTATTTCCGACAGAAGGTGGAACGGCGGCTATTTGTTATATCTTTAATTCCCTTAAGAAGAATGGCTTGATCAAAGAGGGTGATCGGATTGCCATTAACACGCCAATCTTTACACCTTATTTACAGATTCCTAAACTGACGAAATATGAAATGGTTGAAGTGGAGCTAACAGCGCGTGAAGACAACAACTGGGAAATTCCCCTTGATGCATTAGATGTTCTGGAGGACGAGAGCATTAAAGCATTCTTTTTAGTGAACCCTTCCAACCCAGCATCACGTGCATTGGATAGCAAGCTTTTAAACCGTATTAAAGAAATCTGCGAAAAACGTCGTGATTTGATTATCATCACAGATGATGTTTACGGTACTTTCGTGGATGATTTTCAAACGGTTTATGCGGTTGCTCCATATAATACTTTGCTAGTGTATTCATACTCTAAACTTTATGGAGCCACAGGCTGGCGCATTGGTTGCATCGCCATGAACAAGCATAATGTCTTTGATGATTTGATTGCCAAATTGCCCGAAGAAAAATTAAAGTCTCTTGATGAAGATTATAGCATTATAACCACAGACCCACGTTCATTCCCTTTTATTGAGCGACTGACTGCGGATAGCCGTTCCATTGGACTTTATCATACCTCTGGATTATCGACGCCACAGCAGGCAATGATGGCATTATTCTCCCTAACTCATTTGGTCTGCAATGATGGTGATGATTATATTAAATCTACTAAGAAAATTGTAGCTCAACGTTATCATAATCTTTTTGAAGAATTAGGAATTAAAGAGGATAACACCTGTGAAAATGCGAAGTACTATTCGCTCATTAATATATATAATTTAGCGGAGCACTTGTACGGTAAGGATTTGGCAACATATATTCGAGAAAATTTTGAAGAAATCGATTTTTTATTAAATCTTGCCAAGGAAGATGGTTTGGTTATTATGGAAGGTGTGGGCTTTGATGCTCCTTCGGGAACATTACGGGTGTCACAAGCAAACCTACCCAACGATGCTTACCCCAAAATTGCCAGACGCATTAAAGCATTACTAAAAGAATATAATGACAAAATGGAGTCATCATTGAAGGGAGGTAATTAATCATGCTAAGGATCTTTAGTGAATTTTTGATTAATAATGTGGCGCTTTCTATTTTCATTTGTCTGGCCCTTGGTTATTTTATTGGAAAACTTAGGGTAAAGTCCTTTAGCCTGGGTGCAACGGTTGGAACCTTAATTATTGGGCTTATTGTTGGGCAGGCAGGGACATTTGATATCTCACCTGTTATCAAAACTATTTTCTTTAGTCTTTTCATTTTTGTTATCGGCTATGAGGTTGGCCCAGCTTTCTTTGACAGCTTTAAGAAGTCGGGGATCAAGCTTATTGTCCATTCTGTTTTCTTTGCAGCCTGTTCACTAGCGACTGCCTTAATATTGTTTAAGGCCTTTGATATTAGTCCTGGAGAAGGGGCAGGAATTGTGGCAGGGGCACTTACCCAATCGGCAGTTATCGGCACATCCTCTTCCTCAATCATGAACCTTTCAGGTATAAGTAATGCGGCTAAAAACGCCATGCAGGCACAGGTTGCAGTGGCTTATGCCTTAACATATGTTTTTGGAACAGTAGGTATCGTTATTCTACTTAAGAATATCGCACCGAAGCTTCTAGGAGTAGATCTAAAGGAAGCAACCAAGAAAAAGGTTGAAAGCATTAACTTTACTGATAATGCGTCGGAGAAGACGATTATCAGTACGATAAAAATGCGTGCCTTTAGTATTAAAGAAGGTTCTGTATATATTGGAAAATCTGTTTTAGGTATTGAAAAAAAGTACGACAATCATTTGACATTTGAAAAAATATTTCGGGACGACCAAGAAGTAACAGTATCCCAAGACTTCCAACTTAAGGAAGGGGATGTTATCACCCTCATTGGTGATTTGCTGAGTATGGTTGAGTTTAAAGGAGCCCACCTTCAGGAAACGGCGGAAAAGAAATATCTCAATATTATTTTACAAAAGAAAAATATCATTCTCACAAAGGTGTTTGAACAATCTCATATTGATGATTTCAATGCCAATAATATTGTCATCGTATCTGCTTTTAGAGATGGACATCCCTTTGAGGACATCCACGATATGAGAAAAGGAGATACCATACGCCTTGTGGGGCCAATGAACGTTATGAATAAAGTTGTTAAGGAATTTGGTTATGCACGTAACACAGGCATTGATACTGATGTTAGCTATATGTCTATGGGAATTATTAGTGGTTTACTGGTGGGGATGCTTACGTTGACCGCTTTCAATATTCCCATCACACTAGGTGCCGGAGGCGGTGCATTATTTCTAGGACTATTCTTTGGATGGTATCAGTCACGACATCCAAATATTGGTCAAATTCCGTCATCTACACGTTGGTTTTTAAAGAGTGTGGGTTTGAATACCTTTATTGCAGTGGTAGGAATTACCGCAGGGGCAAGCTTTGTTGTAGCATTGCAATCCATGGGATTCATGGTACTGATCATTGGGGCAATAATCTCCATCCTGCCCCATATTCTTTCCCTTTATTTTGGGAAATACGTTCTTAAGCTGGATGCCATTGATATCATTGGCGGACAATGTGGAGCCGGGACAGTAACAGCTGCCCTAAATGCAGTCACAGATGAAACAGGTAGCAGCGTTTTCGCCTTAAGCTACACGCCGTCATATGCAGTTGGCAATATTATACTGACTGTTCTTGGGCCACTTATCATCGTATTATTGTTCTAGTTGTATATTAAAATTTATTTCATAAAACTGAAGAATAGGACTGTTTGTTAGTAGTGATAAGTAAACAACTTTAACAATCAAATATTTAAATAAAAACCATTTAATATAATAGGAATTAAAAAGGAAATGACGTGAAAAAAATTTCATGTCATTTCTTATGTCCTTAACTAGCATATACATTCATTTAATCTTTATTAAATCATCTTCTGCGAAGCTGCAATATTAACAACTTTGGAAGCAAATTTACCTCCTTGTAGACCTCTGGGGTAGATAACAATTATCAATTGTTATCCTGCCACCAAAGTAACTTTTCTGGGTCGCTCAACTGCCACTTATAGAAGATGGCAGACTTGAAGCTTCCAAAATGTTGTTAAAGGATTTCAAACTTAGAGAAGCAATATATGTTTAATTATGTTAAATGTTTGAATAGTTACGTTAGCAAGCAAAAACTTTTCACTACGTTCCAGTTTTTACAATGGGGTCAGGTAAGCCCCCATTTGGAAATTTCTTTTACTATTTTCTACGTTTCTATTCTTTTTAAAGGCTGTATATTTTAAAATCCAACTGATTTACTATTTTCCCCAAGTCACAGTTAACCTAGTGATATACTTACATCTCACTAGAAAAATTATTCTGATGACTTTGCCTCAAGTTTCTCTTTGACTATTTCTATAGCCTTATAGAGTTTTTCTATTTCACAAAATGTGACCAGGACAATTTTGCTCTGAAAGGTTTCAAGAAATCTTGCCCTTAGCTTATCCTGCATTTGCTCGTTCCATTAATACTTCTGTCGCGGTATGTCCATGTGCTGCATAGTGCATTTTATTTTGCACTGTTTGGAAAAATAATACTGAATTTTCACCAATTGATGTATAATCAACACTGGTCCCGTAGATATCCAAAATTTGTCTATAGAAAACTTTTTCACTAGAACGAATATCACGAATACGCTCAAGTAATTCTTGCCAATAACTACCTCCCCCAGCTTTTTTTAAAAGGTCATCGTTCATAGAAAACCCTTTGATTAAGTATTCTTTATTTCTTAAAGATCCTACGAGAACTGTTCTACCCTTGAAATATTCATCTTTTATGTAATTATCTCGTCCAAGAGTTTCAAGTGATCTTTCAAAGATTGAGTATGATGATTCATTTATTAACTTCTTTAAAAATTCTTGCATCAGCTTATTTTTACATAGATGTAAAAATGAACACCGCAGGGTGCTTTTGAAGGAGGAACGACTGAGATTGCTAATGAAGAAACTTACTTGATTAAGTACAAATGATATGTGGGTTTAATGACACAAGGCTCCACGGGTTATGTGGAGCCTTGTGTCATTAAACTTTTACGAATTGTATCCCAACTTTTGTTAAGAACACCAGAAATCCTACCAATAAAATTTCTAACCTGCTTCTAAATCTTATGAATCATCAATGCTTAATCTAATAAATTTCCCTATAGTTATTCTTAAATCATTCTAAAGTTCTTCTTAATTTTTAATATAACGTCCAGCCAGGTTTATTATCTGATCCGCCATTCTTTATTGATTTATCTTTCTTAGACATTTCACTTAATAAATCACTAATCTTTTTTTTTCTGATCTTCATCTAAAATATTAGGAAGATTATCCATTAATAATTCATCTATATCTTTTCTGCTAGCAACACTATATTGCTTTATAAAATCAATAATAAGTTGTTTATAAAAGTTTTTATCAAAAGCCCTATTCTTTATATATGTGGCCTTTTCTCCTGTGGCTACAGCTACCTTTGAAGATACGAAAACATTAGGATATCTTTCTTCAATAAGTTTTTGTTTTTTTAATATCTTGTTTTCCTTCTCAGTTAATCTTTCCTTTTAATCAGTTTACTGTTTTTCCTAAGTCGCAGTTACCCTAGTGGGATGCGATGCAACCCATTTGCCATTGTTCCTAAGTGCTACTAATTGCTTTTTAAATTCCTCGGTATAATTATTTCCATTTCTTTCCATGATATAAACCTCTCTCTTTCATTTATTTTTATATTATACCTTCATACTCTTATCATGGGCTTTCTTAAACAATGTCAAGGCTGTTGTGGCTCCGAGTAAGGCCATTATCATATCCCACTGTGTATCCCATTTATCACCTTGTAAAGATAATACAAAATCTTTTGACATGCCAGATAATTTAGATACTGCAAATTCTGATAATTCAAATGATGCGCTTAAAGCAAGCACAATGCTAAACACGATATAATAAAATATCTTTGACTTCTTTAAATAGCCTTTCCTTAAAAGAATTTCTTTAGCCATTAAAGCTGGAGTAAATCCTTGCGCAAAATGGCCTAATCTGTCATAATAATTTCTATTTAAATCAAATTGTCGCATCAGGTAATCAAATAAAGGATTAAAGGTATATGTATACTTTGCTCCAATTAGTACAATAATTGCATGAATTAAAATTACTAAATATACAAATGTTGAAAATTTAAACTTTTTATAAGTTAACAGTATTGGTATGCCAAAAATAAGAGTTGGTACAGCAAGGGGTAGCCATGTTATATAAGAAAATGGTTTTATTGCAGACCAAATAAATACTGCAAGGAATACAAGTAACATAAGTTTATGGCTAGCTTTAACTCTAGAATATTGAATATCTTCTTTAAGAATCATTACGACACCTCTTTATAGTATAATATTCTGTACCTAAATTCCACGTCAATTTTCAAATTGCAATTAAATTCGCTATTCTCATGTGTTTTACGAGGAATTGAAGTAATTGCTTCTACATTTTAGCATTTTTTGCACCCCCCTTCAACAACAACATTTTAAATATACTAATAGCTCCTAATTTTGAAAGTGCTTAATAAGCCTCGTGTTGAAGCGAAATTAGAACTGAAATATTCAGGTCATTCCTTTCAATACTCAACATAGGCATTTTTCATACACTTCTCGATAAGGATATTTTTCAGACAACTTCATAATCATAGACCTAGCCGTTTTGATAATCTTCGCAGCAAGAAACACATATTTCAAGCGAAATGTTTTTATTTGCTGTCTGTATTCAGAGACGTCAAGGTAATCAAACTTAAATAACAGAAACAGATTGTACGATAACATCATCATTTGAAATACTTAGGTCGCTTACAACAACATCTAGATTGGATCTATTTTGAAAATCTCTATTAACTATGTTGTCAACTTTATCATTGTTACAACCAGATTTATGTATTTTAAACTGTTTAATAGTATAATTTGATACTAGTCCATATTTCTTCATTATACATGCTATTTTAGCTCTTGATGCCTAAATTTCTTTTTTGTATAACTCAACCTTTATTTTTCTTGTACCGTAGTTATTTTTACTATCTTTGAAAATCTTTATAATATTCTTTGAACTTCATTGGAATATTATTCAATTATTAGGTTGATGGCCATGGCTATGGGGTCCATGGCCGTCAACCTAACAGAACCATTAAATGTAAATAATAAAATATCTAACTAAATACCTGTATACAAATATGAGATAAAAAAACAGAATATTTATTTCCAATAAAGAGTGTATTTTATCCT
>JBLHPD010000118.1:0-15159 GCA_047624165.1 Clostridium sp.
GATAATATAGAATTTGTGCATGGAAAAGGAAAAAGAAAAACTAAAATACAGAAGTTTATTGAAGACCTTTCAGAGTTTATAGAAAAACAAAAAAAATATGATGATTATACCAAAACTTTTGATGGGAAAAATAGTTTTTCAAAAACTGATAAAGATTCAACTTTCATGCATATGAAGGAAGATCATATGCGAAATTCGCAACTAAAACCAGGATATAATATGCAAATAGGGGTAGAGGGTGAATATATTGTTGGGATAGATATTTCTAGTGAAAGATCTGATCAACTAACTTTTATTCCATTTTTAAAAAAACTAAGAGAGAAATTATCACAAATATTTGATAGTATAATAGCTGATGCTGGATATGAAAGTGAAGAAAATTATATGTATTTGGAGTCCACCGGGCAACGCACATTTATAAAACCACAAACTTATGAAAGCATGAAAAAGAGAAGCTTTAAAAATAATATAAGCAAGCGAGAAAATATGAGTTATGATGAAGTAAATGATGAATATACTTGCCATAACAATAAAAAATTAAAGGTTATTTACAATACGGTAAGAAAGTCAAAGTCTGGATATCAGGCTAGTATAACAGTTTATGAATGTGAAGATTGTGATGCCTGTCAGTATAAACCAAAATGTACAAAAGCAAAGGGTAACAAAAGACTAAGCGTATCTAAAAAATTTATTCGAAAAAGATTAAAGTCATTAGAAAATATAACAAGTTCCGAAGGAATCATGTTAAGAACTAATAGGTCGATTCAGGTTGAAGGAGCATTTGGAGTTTTGAAAGAAGATCATGGGTTTAGAAGATTTTTAACTAAAGGGAAAATTAATGTGAAAACTGAATTTACTCTTTTATGCTTTGGATATGACATAAATAAATTCCATAATAAGATACAAAATGATAGATGTGGAATTCTATTGCATGAAATAAAAGTAGCTTAAAATTCAAAAAAAATAATATTTTAAAATTAGGAGATTTAAAAATCTTCTTTTTGTAATGTAAAAAAATAGAATGGCACTAAAAAATAACAATGAAAAGTATGATTTTTTAGTGTTTTTATTAAAATAAATAAGGAAAAGAGGCTGTCTCTTCAAATGATTTTTTAATCATTTTGAGACAGCCCCCTTTTTTTAATATATACAACTTTTTAAATATAAGAAAGAGCTTTCTAAATATAGAAAGAACTATCTATAATTAGTGAATTGTAGCGCAATACCAAAATCTTTTGATTTTACAAGTGTCATTACTTCTTGTAAATCATCGAGGTCCTTACCAGTAATCCTTAATTGGTTATCCATAATTTGTGCTTGAACTTTGATTTTAGTAGCTTTAATTTCTGCAATTATTTTTTTCGCTTTTTCCGTAGAAATACCTTTTACAATTTTAGCGGTTTGTCTTGCAGAACCTAAAGTAGCTTCATCTTGCTTACCTAGGTCTAATGCTTTTCCAGATATACCTCTTTTAATTAATTTACTTACAAGAACTTCTATAACTGATTTTAATTTAAAATCATCATCGGATATTATTTTAATATCTTCTTTCCCTAAATTGATTTCAGTAATAGTGTTTTTAAAATCATATCTCTGTTTGATTTCTTTTAATGCTTGGTTTATTGCATTGTCTACTTCTTGCATATCTACATCTGATACTATGTCAAACGAATGTGCAGCTGCCATAACTTAAAAACCTCCTCTATATTTTTTATTAATTAATAGAATTCAAATAATTAATAGAATTCTATTAATTAATAGTAAATTAATAATCATAAAATGTCCAGTGGTTAAAGTGTAAAGATTAAAGTTTTATGCAGGTTGCACTAATATAACCTACTATTAATACAAATTATACAAGAAAATAATATTATTTATATATAGTTAAAGATAAATCTAATTTCACTAAGGTTTATTGAAAACTTAACGATATACATATTAAACAAGAAGGTATATGTTTTAAATGCGATTATGATGAATCATAATATGTGGAATAAATGTTTAAAAGGAGAAAAAAATAGTGATAGTAAGTGAAAAAAATAAATTAAATAATATTAAAGTTTATAGGAAACTTAATAAAAAGGAAAGCTATATAAATCAACATTTCCTTTTTAATACGTTAAATAGCATATTATCGCTTTGCAGGGAAAATCCAGAAGAAGCTAGGAAAGTTGTTTTAGAACTTAGTAGCTACTTAAGATTTAATTTTAATGTATCAGATGGAGTTGTTCTTTTGTTTGATGAAATGGAGTGTATAAAATCATATTTGTATATTCAAAAGGTTAGATTTGGAGATAAGTTAAATATTGTGTACGATATTCAAGAAGATATAAATTTTTTAATCCCTAAAAATTCGCTATATAACTTAATAGAAAACGCAATTAGCCATGGAATTTTAAAAAAAAGTAATGGAGGAACCTTAAGCTTTATTATTAAGCGAGATATAGAAAAAATAGTGATAAAAATAGAAGACGACGGCGTTGGCATGGCGGAGGCGCAAATATTACAGATACTTAGTCAAGAGAACTGTGGTTCAATTTCAACTTCAAATTCTCAGTACAAAGATTTATATAATGCTAAGCTAGAAGTGAGTAGTGAATTACGAATTGGAACCTGTATAACTTTATTTATACCAATAGAGAGTATAATATACGTTTAGCTTTGGTTGATTAAATATATTTTCTGAAAAGATTACTTATAACAACAAATTGACAATATTTCCAGTATAAAGTAAGCTTGTAATAAATGAATTACTTTTATTATTATGATGAAATTTAAATATGGGTGGGGTATATTATGTTAAGAGTAGTTTTAGTAGATGATGAACAATTATCTTTAGACGAACTAAGTTTTATTTTAAGCAAATACATTGAAATAGAAATTATAGGTAAATATTTAGACCCATTAAGTGCTTTAGAATTTATAAAAGAATTCAAACCGGAGATCGTATTTCTAGATATACAAATGCCGGAAATTGATGGGTTTGCTTTGGCCGAAGAGATAGGTAAGATGGATTTTCCAGTGAGTATTGTATTTGCCACAGTATTTGATAAATATGCTATAAAAGCTTTTGAAATGAATGCTATTGATTATGTTCTAAAACCCTTTTCTGAGAAAAGGCTTAAGATTACAATGGATAAAATAAACGAAAGATATAACTGTAATCAAAATACACCATCTTATAGCTATAATAATATACTTTTAGGACAAAAGGCAATTATAGGTATGAAAAAGCTACCACTTTGGAAGGATGAATGTATATATCTTGTGCATCCACAAGATATATTATATTGCACAGTGCTCAATAAAGAGGTGTTTGTTTTAACTAAGGATGTTAAATTTACAACACACTACACATTAAATCAATTAGGAAATAAATTGCTTGATCATGATTTTTTTAGAAGTCATAAAAGCTATCTGGTTAATTTAAATAAGATTTATAAAATAGTTCCATGGTTTAATAGTACTTTTGTGCTTCAAATAGAAGGTTTAAAAGAGGAAGTACCAGTAAGTAGGCACTATGTTAAGGATTTTAAAAAAATGCTTAACATGTAATGATTAACGATCTTAAAAAAAGTCGATGGTAGGGTAGTTATTTTTGAAATTACATAATATTATTATCATGGATAAGATAGAGGTGTTTAAATGAAAAAGATACTAATAGTAGATGATGAAGTAAATAATAGATTATTACTTATGGAAATACTTGAAGAATTTAAAGAACAAGGAGTGGAAATACTTCTGGCAGAAGATGGAAAGCAAGCTCTTGGTATGATCATAAGTGAGAGACCAAATTTGGTATTTCTAGATATTATGATGCCTACAATAAATGGTTATGAGGTATGCAATATGGTAAAAAAAGAATTGAAGTTACCAGATATGTATATAGTATTATTAACTGCCAAGGGACAAGTAGAAGATAAAAGTAAGGGTCGAGATGTTTTGTGTGATAAATATATTACTAAACCTTTTTATTTTAATGAAGTTTTTGCCATAGCTGAAAATGTATTGGGATTAAAGATACACTAATAAAAAGAGGAAGCACGGGCCTTGCGATAAAATATGGACATTGGTGTTCAATGAAGTGATAGATGAGGCAAAAAGTATATATTACGATAACTGTAGTTATCGTAATATATACTTTTTTATGGAAAAATTTATTTTCTTATGCATTAAAGAATGAAAATTGGTGGTATACTATGTTTTAAATATTATAAAGTTGACGAAAATAAATAAGAATACTATTTTGTTTAAATCACTGTGATTAAATATTTTTTGTGATTGTGCATTTAAAACAAATACAAAGTTTGCAACCATAAAGGAACAAATTTTAAAAAATAATGTTATACTATTATAAGAAATTAATACGTATTAGAGGGAGAAATGTATGTTGCTTGAAGCACAAGAAAAATTAAAGAAGTATTATGGATATGATACTTTTAGAAAAGGACAAGAGAATGTAATTGACAGTATCATGAGTGGACGTGATACTTTTGCTGTAATGCCTACGGGTGCAGGAAAATCAGTATGTTATCAGATACCTGCTCTAATGCTACCGGGAGTAACTCTCGTAATATCACCACTTATATCCTTAATGAAGGACCAAGTAGATACTTTAAATAGTGTAGGGATAGCGGCAACGTATATAAATAGCTCATTAAGTATTAATGAAGTTAATGACAGAATTGATAAAGTAGCTTGTGGGGAGTTTAAGCTTCTGTATGTTGCCCCTGAAAGGCTAGAATCTGATTTTTTTTGTAGCATGCTAAATAGATTAACAATATCGCTTTTAGCAGTGGATGAGGCTCATTGCGTATCTCAGTGGGGGCATGATTTTAGACCTAGTTATTCGGCAATTTCAAGTTTGATAACAAAACTTCCGGGCAGACCAATTATAGCAGCATTTACTGCTACGGCAACTGAGTCTGTAAGGCTTGACGTTATAAAATTATTAAAATTAAGAGAGCCAGATGTTTATGTAACTGGTTTTAATAGAGAAAATTTAAGTTTTTCTGTTATTCGTGGAGAAAATAAAAGAGATTTTGTAATGAAATACATTCAAGACAATAAAGATAAAGTAGGTATAATTTACACCGCTACAAGGAAGGAAACGAATAATCTTTATGAACTTTTGCATAAAAAGGGATATAATGTAGGCAAATACCATGCGGGACTTGGAGACGAAAAGCGAAAACAAAACCAAGAAAAGTTTTTGTATGATGATATCAACATTATTATAGCTACAAATGCTTTTGGAATGGGAATAGATAAATCAAACGTTAGATATGTAATTCATTATAATTTGACAAAAAGTATGGAGGCGTATTATCAAGAGGCAGGTCGTGCGGGCCGAGATGGAGAGCCAAGTGAATGTATATTGTTATTTTCAGCGGCAGATGTGCTGCTTCAAAATTTTTTTGTTGAGCAAAGTACAGTGTCACCTCAAAGGAAGGTAAATGAGTATAAGAAACTTCAAGCTATGGTGGATTATTCGCACACCACTAGATGTTTAAGACAGTTTATTTTAGAATATTTTGGGGAAGAAAATGTTCAAGATAAATGTGGAAATTGTAGTACTTGCAATGATGAAAGTGAACTGGTAGATATAACTATTGAGGCACAAAAAATATTTTCTTGCATACTTCGTATGAAGGAAAGATTTGGTACTTCATTAATTGCAGATGTACTCCGTGGATCAAAGAATAAAAAAGTTTTGGACCTTGGATTTGATAGACTGTCCACATATGGAATAATAAAGCAATATACTGTTAAAGAGATAAAAGACATTATAAATGTACTTACGGCAGAAGACTATCTATCACTTGCAGATGGTAAATTCCCAGTGGTACGTTTAAAAGAAAAGGCTGTTTCGGTTTTAAAAAATGGAGAAAAAGTATATCAGAAGGTTGAGAAAAAGAGAGCTAAGGTAACTCGAGATACTGGGCTATTTGAAATATTGCGTAACTTACGAAAAGAAATTTCAGAGAGGGAAAAAGTTCCACCTTATATTGTTTTTGCAGATAGTGCTCTAAGGGAAATGAGCGAATATTTCCCAGTAAATAATAAAGAGTTGTTAAGTATCAAAGGAGTGGGAGAGTCTAAGCTTAATAAGTATGGAGAGGAATTCATTCAGGTTATAAAAAAGTATATGGGAGAAAACAATATAGAACTTACGTCAGATATACTATATAATGAGGAAGATGATGAGAAAGATCTAAATGAATGTGCACCTTACAAAGCTTCTAAAAATGGAGATAAGGTGCCCAGCTATGTTATTACATATAATATGTATAAAGAGGGTAAAAGCATAGAGGAAATAATTAACGAGAGAAAACTTAAAAGCTTAACTGTGCAAGAACATATATTTAAATGTGTTTCTGAGGGTTTTGATGTTAATTTAGATGACTTTATTCCAAAACATCATGAAGCACTTATTATTGAAGTTATAGAAAAAATCGGAGCTTCAAAGCTCAGACCTATTAAAGAAGCATTACCAGAAGAAATAGATTATTTAGCTATAAAAGCAACAATATTTAAATACGCGAGCACTAAGATTTCTTAGCGAACACTAAGATTTCTTAGAAAAAAGGAGAAAATATGGATAAATTATTTAATGAACTAGGATTACAGGAAAACCTTATAGAAGGTCTTTCGAAACAGGGGATAGAAAGTCCTACAGAAATTCAAGAAAAGGCTATACCATTAGGAATTGCTGGTAAAGACGTCATAGGAGAATCAGAAACGGGTACTGGTAAAACACTAGCGTACCTTTTACCTATATTTCAAAAAATTGACACTGCATCAAAGGATATTCAAGCAATTATACTTGCGCCTACTCATGAGCTTGCAATGCAAATACATAAGCAAGTAGAACTTCTATCCGAGAACTCAAACAGCAACGTGAAATCTACTAGCATAATAGGTAATGTCAACATAAAAAGGCAACTAGAGTCTCTTAAGGAAAAACCGCATATAGTAGTTGGTTCTGCAGGAAGAATTTTAGAACTTATAACTATGAAGAAGTTAAAATCACATTTCGTTAAAACTATAGTAATAGATGAAGGCGATAGAATGATAGACGAAGATAACATAGAGGGGATAAAATCTATAATAAAAACTACTCTTAGGGATAGACAAATTATGCTGTTTTCAGCTACAGTGTCACTTAAAGTAGTAGAAATCGCTAAAACACTAATGAAGGATGCGCAGGTTATTAAAGTAGGAGATAAAAGTGTGGTAAATCCTAACATAGAGCATATGTATTTTCTAGTTGAAAGGAGAGATAAACTACTTCTTTTAAGGAAACTTATAAGTGCGACTAAGCCTGAGAAAGCTATAATATTTATAAACAAAAGTGATGAGGTAGAAATTACAACTTCAAAGCTTAGCTATCATGGATTAAAAGTAGAGGGAATTCATGGTACCTCTGAAAAGGAAAATAGAAAGAAAGCTATTGAGGATTTCAATACAGGGAAAATCCAACTTTTAGTAGCATCTGATTTAGCAGCTAGAGGACTTGATATAGAAAGAGTAACACATATTTTCAACCTTGATATACCAGAAAACTCTAAGGATTATTTACATAGAGTGGGTAGAACAGCAAGAATGGGTCAGCATGGACTCGCACTATCTATTGTAGAAGAGAGAGAACTGGATCTTATTAAAACTTACGAGAAAGATTTTAGTATAGAAATTCTGCCAAAAGATATATACATGGGAAGAATTATCGCTCCGAAAAATACATATAAAACTAGGGCTTTGGAACATAAGTCTAAGACGACTGGTAAAACATTAAACACTAAGAAAACAAGATAAGTTTAAAAAATAAATAAATTTAACAAAACAAAACTAAATAGGAAAGGAATAAATTTCATTAGCCTACTTTCCTTCCTTGTGATATAATGGCTGAGTAGTTTCGACAAGAATGGGACTGCTTAATGTATGGAGGTATTTATAAAGATATGATTAGTACAAACAATATAAGCTTAAGATATGGTGCACGTAAATTATTTGACAATGTTAATATAAAATTTATACCAGGTAATTGTTATGGATTAATTGGTGCTAATGGTTCTGGTAAATCAACTTTTCTCAAAATATTATCAGGTGAAATTGAACCTAATACAGGAGAAGTTATCATTCCACCAATGGAAAGATTAGCGGTTTTAAAGCAAGATCATTTTGAATTTGATGAGCACGAAGTTATTAAAACTGTAATGATGGGACATGTAAGACTTTTTGAAATAATGAAAGAAAAAGATGACTTATATGCAAAATCAGATTTTACGGATAAAGACGGAATTAGAGCTTCGGAACTAGAAGGTGAATTTGCAGAACTTAATGGATGGGAAGCTGAATCAGAAGCTTCAACTCTTTTAATGGGCCTTGGTATAACGGATGAACTTCAAAGTAAAAAAATGAAGGAACTAACAGGATCTGAAAAAGTAAAGGTACTCCTTGCTCAAACACTATTTGGTAAACCAGATATTTTATTACTGGATGAGCCTACAAACAATTTGGATGCAAAATCTAAAAAGTGGCTTGAAAATTTCTTGCTGAATTTTGATAGTACTGTTATAGTAGTTTCGCATGATAGACATTTTTTAAATAAAATATGTACTCATGTTGCAGATATAGACTTTAGTAAAATTCAATTATTTGTTGGAAATTATGATTTCTGGTATGAGTCTAGCCAACTTGCTCTTCAAATGGCTAAAGATTCAAATAAGAAAAAAGAAGAGAAAATTGCAGAACTTCAAAACTTTATTGCTAGATTTAGCTCTAATGCGTCGAAAGCAAAACAGGCTACTTCTCGTAAAAAACAATTAGATAAGTTAACTTTAGATGATATAAAACCCTCTTCGCGTAAATATCCTTTTGTTGGTTTTAAGCCAGAAAGAGAAGCTGGAAATGATTTATTAGTAGTTGAAAATCTAACTAAAATTGTAGATGGTGTAACACTAATTGACAATCTTTCTTTTATAGTTAATAAAGGGGATAAGATTGCGTTTACTGGTGCAGATGAAATAGCTAAAACTACACTATTTAAGATATTAATGGGTGAAATGGAGCCAGATAGTGGTGAGTTTAAATGGGGAGTTACTACGACTCAAGCTTATTTGCCAAAAGATAATACAGATTATTTTAATGCTGTAGATTGTAGCTTAGTTGATTGGCTCAGACAATATTCAGAGGAAAAGGCAGAAAGCTTTATTAGAGGCTTTTTAGGCAGAATGCTTTTCTCTGGAGAAGAAGCTCTTAAACAATCTAGCGTATTGTCCGGTGGAGAAAAAGTTAGATGTATGCTTTCTAAAATGATGCTTAGTAATGCTAATGTATTAATTTTAGATGAACCTACAAATCATTTAGACTTAGAATCTATTACTGCTATAAACAATGGTTTAACTAGTTTCACTGGAACAATTTTGATTACATCACATGACTATCAACTAGTTCAAACAGTTGCTAATAGAATAATAGAAATTACACCTAAGGGTATAATAGATAAGCAAATGACTTATGATGAATTCCAAGAAAATGATGAAATTCAAAAAGAATTAGAACTTATGTACAAATAAAAAAAAGCACTTCTAATAATAATATTATTAGAAGTGCTTTTTTTAATTAACTAAAACAAGCCACCACCGCCGCAACCTCGGCCACCAATTCCACCACAGCCTAGTAGTAAAAGAATTAACCAGATTCCACTGCCGCCACCGATGCCAGTTCCGCAGTTGTTTCCACAGTTATTTCCACAACTATTTCCACATCCACAAGCAGGTCTACAGCAACTAACGGGTTTACAGCTACAACTATTATTACAACAACAATTATTATGTCTATGACTCATATAAATACCCTCCTTATTTTCAGATGAATAAGTAAAAGTTTAAGAATCTATTAAAGTGACTTAGTTACTTTAATAAAAATCTTACGCTTAAACTTAAGTAATGGAGTTGTTTTGTATTAATATCACCACATTAAGGTGAGGGGCTTCTTTGTATAAATCGTTAAATAAAAAAAGTTGTAGCTGTACTTTAATATATTCTGAGTTTCTTTAAGTGTGAATATGGAATTTCAAGGAAGTTTAAAATAAAATAGATTATCTTACAATATTTTTTATACAAAAAAACAGAAAGATAAAAGTGATATTATTAGTATAATTATGTATATTATAGAATATAATAGAATTTTATTGCAATATATGATATTATAGATTTTATAATTATAAATATGTTATTGCAGTTAAGGTCCGGATACTTGTAGTAATCTCCTAAAAAAAGGGTTTTACCGAGAAACGTCGAATATATGTAAGAAGTATAAAAAAATGTAAATGGGGGTAAAGGATATGAATGAAGATGAGAGAACATCAACTGAAGAGGCTATAACAATAGTTTCTGATGTTGCAAAAGAAAAAGTAGATAAGACTATTAATACGGTGAAGGGTATTGCTAAAAATGTAAAATCAAAGGCTACTAAAGCATCTACTTCTGCAAAAAAGACAGTGGCTAAGAGAACGATAGCTAAGAAAATTGATGTTGGCTTTTACGTTCAATATAAGGGGAAAGAGATTTCAAAACAAACAATACTAGAAAAAGTTTATGAAGAATGGGTAAAATCTCATAAAATTACAGAACTAAAAACTTTAGATGTATATATAAAGGTGGAAGAAGATATTGCCTACTGCATGGTAAATGGAGAAATCAAAATGGACTTGAAATTATCCTAACATAATTCCGTAAAAATTAAAGAGGCTCGAGGCCTTTTTTTTTAGTTCATTTAAATTGTGATGAAATTTAAAAAGAAGCATTTGCTAAAGAATATATTTGTTTTTTTAATTTTTATGATATAATGTCATTAGAAATGACACAATATACTGACAATTTTAATCGCATTAAAAAAAGGCGAAGGGATAATAGTTTATAGTTCCTTTAGAGTGCAGAGAATCAAAATAAAATCATAATATTTTAGGAGGGATTTTTAATGATACAGGAGAGACTTAGTAAAGTTTTAAAGATTATGAAAGTGAAGAAAATACCTCAGATGATAGTTTCTGATTCAAATGCTATTTTCTATCTTACTGGTAAATGGATTTTATCTGGAGAGAGAATGCTTGCACTGTATATTAACACAAATGGACATAACAAGTTATTTGTAAATGAGTTATTCCCTATAAGTGAAGATTTGGGCGTGGAAATGGTGGGGTATAGCGATACTGACAAACCAATAGAAATTCTTTCAAGACATATCGATAAAGATAAGCCAATGGGCATAGATAAAAACTGGCCTGCTCATTTCTTATTAAGATTAATGGAGTTAAAAGGTGGAAGTACATTTGTTAATGGTTCTAAAATTATTGATAAAGTAAGAAGTTCAAAGGATGAAAAAGAAAAGGAATTTTTGAGAGCATCTTCAAAGATTAATGATATTGCTATTGATAGGATGATTAAACTTGTTCCTAAAAAATATACTGAAAAGAAAATGGGAAAGATACTTGATGATATATGGGAAGAGACGGGAGCTGAGGGGCAATCTTTTGATCCAATAGTAGGTTACGGTGCTAATGCAGCGGATCCTCATCATGTAATGGATAACTCAACAGTTAAAGAAGGAGACAGTGTAGTTATTGATATTGGTTGTATAAAAGACTCATATTGCTCAGATACTACAAGAACTGTTTTTTATAAAAGTGTATCAGAGCACAGTAGAGAAGTTTACGACATAGTTAGAGAAGCTAACAAAAGAGGTATTGAGAAAGTTAAACCAGGAGTTAGATTTTGTGACATTGATGCTGCAGCAAGAGACTATATTACGCAAAAAGGTTATGGAAAGTATTTTACTCATAGATTAGGACATTCAATAGGACTTGAAGACCATGAGTTTGGTGATGTTTCTTCTAGTAATACTGATAAAGTTGAAGTAGGAATGTGTTTTTCAATAGAACCAGGCATTTACATGCCTGGGGATGTTGGTGTTCGTATAGAAGATTTAGTAATAGTTACCGAGGATGGTTGTGAAGTATTAAATCATTATACAAAAGACTTAATTATTGTAAAATAAATTTAAAATTACATTATATAAATAAAAGAGTTTTGATAAAATTAATATTTTATTGAAGCCCTTTTATTTATATATAATTAGCATAGATAATAAATATAAGGTTAAACTAATTATAAATAAATTTTAATATGCATTTATAAAACCTTGAAATTATTGATATTTCAAGGTTTTTAATCATTTATAAGCAGGACTTTCAGGCGAATAAATCGAATTTATTAGGTAGTAGCAAAATAAACTAATTGAAGAAAAAATCCATGCATGCAGTAGTAAAATAGTTTTATGGATTTAAAGGGAGCGAGGTATAAATGGCAAAAAGTTTTCCTAAAGGATTTCTATGGGGTGGGGCAGTAGCAGCCAACCAATGTGAAGGTGCGTACAATCAAGATGGTAAAGGCTTATCAACACAAGATATTGCACCTAAAGGTATAATGGGACCTATTACGCAGGAGCCCACAGAAGATAATATGAAATTAATAGGTATTGATTTTTACCATAGATATAAAGAAGATATTAAATTGTTTGCTGAAATGGGATTTAAAGTATTTAGAACATCAATTGCATGGTCTAGAATATTTCCAAATGGTGATGATGCGAAGCCAAATGAGAAGGGCTTGCAATTTTATGATGATTTATTTGATGAATGTTTAAAATATGGAATGCAGCCACTTGTAACAATTTCACATTATGAAACTCCTCTTGCTCTTGCTAAGAACTATGATGGTTGGGTAAACCGCAAGTTAATAGGATTTTTCGAGAATTATGTAAGAACGATTTTTGACAGATATAAAAATAAGGTGAAATATTGGCTTACATTTAATGAAATTAATTCAGTATTAAATGCGCCCTATATGAGCGGTGGCATATTTACGGATAAAGAAAAATTAACAAAGCAAGATTTATATCAGGCAATTCATCATGAATTAGTAGCAAGTGCAATGGCAGTTAAACTTGGCCATGAAATGATACCAGGTGCCAAATTTGGATGTATGATTCTTGGTGTGCCAAATTATCCATTAACTCCTCACCCAAGCGATGTAATTGAAACAATGAAACAAGATAGAGAAAATTTATATTTTGCAGATGTACATGTAAGAGGAGCATATCCTAAATATATGGATAGATACTTTAAAGATAATAATATTAAAATTCATATGGAACCGGGGGATGAAGATATGCTTAAGAATACAGTAGACTTTATTTCATTCAGTTATTATATGAGTTCATGTGCAACAGCAGATCCTAAAAAAAGAAAAGTTGGCACTGGAAACATTATATCAGGTGTTCATAACCCGTATCTTGAAGCTTCTCAGTGGGGATGGCAAATAGATCCACAAGGATTACGTTACATTCTTAATCTTTTTTATGACCGCTATCAAAAACCACTATTCATTGTTGAAAATGGTTTAGGCGCTGTTGATGAATTAGTAATTGACGAAAATGGAAATAAAACAGTATATGATGATTATAGAATAAAGTATCTAAATGACCATTTAGTTCAAGTAGCTGAGGCGATAGACGACGGAGTAGATATAATGGGATACACTTCATGGGGATGCATTGACCTTGTTAGTGCGACAACTGCAGAACTCAGGAAGCGTTATGGTTTTATCTATGTAGATCGTAATGATGATGGGTCAGGTAGCCTAGAAAGATATAAGAAAAAAAGTTTTAATTGGTATAAAAAAGTAATTTCAACAAATGGAGGAAGTTTGGTATAAAAATACTTTTTATTGGAGGAACAATTATGTTAAATATAGGTTGTCATTTATCAGTAGCAAAGGGCTATAAAGCTATGGGACAAGATGCTCTTAGCATAGACGCAAATACATTTCAGTTTTTCACCCGTAATCCTAGAGGTAGTAAAGCAAAAGAAATTGATCCGGGGGATGTAGTAGCACTATTAGAATTATTAAAAGAAAACAACTTTGCTACAATCCTAGCACATGCGCCATACACTCTAAATGCTTGCTCTGCTGACGCAAAAACTAGAGAATTTGCGGCTATGATTATGGAAGATGATTTAAATAGAATGGAATATTTCCCGAATAGTTTTTATAACTTTCATCCGGGTAGTCATGTAAAACAAGGCGCGCAGGTAGGCATAGAATATATTATAGATATGCTTAACAATCTACTAAAACCAGAACAAACTACCACTGTACTTCTTGAAACAATGGCTGGGAAAGGAACAGAAATAGGTCGAACATTTGAAGAGTTAAAACAAATTCTTGATGGAATTATTCTTTCAGGCAAAATGGGTGTATGTCTTGATACTTGTCACATTTATGATGCTGGTTATGATATCGTTAATAACTTAGATGGAGTCATAGATGAATTTGATAGAATTATCGGACTTGACAAGTTATATGCTATTCACTTAAATGATAGTAAAAATCCATTTGAAAGTCATAAAGATCGCCATGAAACAATTGGTGAAGGTTCTATTGGACTTGAAGCAATTACTAGAATTATTAATCACCCCAAATTACGTCACTTACCATTTTATTTAGAAACTCCAAATGAATTAGCTGGTCATGCAAAGGAAATTAAGATGTTAAGAGGAGCATATGTAGAATAAGGCACATTCAAAGAAATAACAAGACAGTATACTGAAAAACTTCTCCTATAAGCATTAATTTAATAGATTAAGTAAAACATATAGTATATATTCGATGATGCTTGTAGGAGAGATAGAATTAATATATTTAGAGCGAATATAGACAATACATGAGCGCAGGAATTCTAAGTATTGAACAGTTACATGGAAAGTATAAACTTAAAATTAGGGCTGAAACCTTTGTGGGACATCATAACCCGCATATGGAATGGAAACAATGGTTATAACGCAAGATTATTTAGGCGTAAAAGTTGAAGATTTTAGGCATGAGGATGTTAAGTAGCAATAGCAATCACTGTTGTAAAAATACTTAGCCATGCGTATCTGAATGCGAAATATCGAATTATTTAAATAAATATGTAGGAATATGAAGATAATCTAGCTAGAATACCTATGTTATGAAGTTGTGATCTTATTTATGTGATAGAATACTCCTTGTCGTCGCAAGCGAGTGGCGAAGTACACTAAAAGTTAATTACTTA
>JBLHPD010000119.1:0-15128 GCA_047624165.1 Clostridium sp.
ATAAGCAATACAATTAAACTAATAATTGTATTGCTTATTTTTATAGCTTGTTTACACTTTTTAATCAGTTAAATATATGTCTCCTACGTTAAATGAACTACCTAGTTTATCCATGTAATCTAATACTTTACCTGTTCCAAGTGCTACACATGAAATTGGATCCTCTGCCAGGTATACTGGTACTTTGGTAATTTCTTGTATAAGTTTATTTAATCCTTTTAACAATGAACCTCCACCAGTCATAACTATACCTTTGTCAGCTATATCTGCTGAAAGCTCTGGTGGTGTTTTTTCTAAGACGGAATGTGCACACCCAGCTATTGAATATACCGCATCCTTTAAAGCTTCTCTCATTTCTTCCGATGTTACTGTTAAATTTTTAGGAAGACCCGTAATTAAATCTCTTCCTCTTATCTCCATGCTTGTCTCTTCATCTTGTTTATGAGCACAACCTATGTTAATTTTTAAATTCTCTGCAGTTCTCTCACCAATCATTAACTTATGTTTTTTCCTAATATATTTTATAATATCTTCATCAAACTTATCTCCGGCTACTTTGATTGATTCACGTACAACCATACCACCTAAAGAAATAACTGCAATATCAGTAGTCCCTCCACCAATATCAATAACCATATTCCCACTTGCGCGAGTAATATCAAGTCCTGCTCCAATTGCTGCTGCTAGTGGTTCTTCTATTAGTTGAACCTTCTTAGCTCCAGCATTCCTAGCTGCATCTTCTACCGCTCTTCTTTCTACTTCCGTTGCTTCGCAAGGGACACATATCACAACTCTGGGAGCAGATAGCCTTTTTTTTCCACAAGCCTTTTTTATAAAGTGCTTTAACATTTTCTCAGTTATATCATAATCTGAAATAACACCGTCCCTCATCGGACGTATGGCCACAATATTCCCCGGTGTTCTTCCTATCATCTGCCTGGCCTCTTCTCCAACTGCCAATACTCTATTATTATTTCTATTTATAGCAACAACAGATGGTTCCTTTAAGATAACACCTTTACCTTTAATATATACAAGAACTGTGGCTGTACCTAAATCTATTCCCATGTCTGTACCCATTCTAAAAAAAAACATCTCAAAACTCACTCCTGCTCTTTAGTATATTCGTTATTTTATTCTACTAAACTCTATTCTATAAAGCTATAAAAAAACCCTCTATTAACTTTAATATTTTTTTATAGTTTTTAGCTTGAAGTGTTTTATCCTTCTACCGCCTTGTATTTTAGGCGTGTTGCTCTTCCTCCCCTAATATGTCTCTCAGCTTTATTTAAATCCAAAACTGTTTTTGCTTCGTTAGCAATTTGAAGATTTATCGTAGGCAATCTTTCCGTCATATCCTTGTGTATAGTACTCTTGCTAACTCCAAACACTTTGGCAGTTTTTCTTATTGTAGCTTTTGAATCAATAATATACTTAGCAACTTCTAGTACTCGATCTTCAATATAGTCTTTCAAAGTGTTACCTCCTAAACCCTTGTATATTTATAAATATGCAATACCTTGCTTTTAAATTCCATTCCAATTAGTCATCCTACGATATATTTCCGAAAAATGACTAATTGGTATGGTTATTGGTTATTGTTTAGCTTCTACAGGTTGATATTTCTCATATTTCACATATTTAGCAGGATCAACGTTCTTACTACTTTGCAAAACTTCAAAATGTAAATGAGATCCATAGTCTTCTTTAAATGAATTTAAACTAGTGTTTCCCACTGTACCGATTTGTTGTTTTTTAGTTACCTTGTCTCCTAATTTTACTAATATTTTTTCTTCCAAATTAGAATATTTAGTAACAAAGCCATTTTGATGATCTATTAGAACCATTTTACCTTTTTGACCAACAACGTCTGTACCAACTTCTTTAACTATTCCATCCATAACCGCTACAACTGGCTCACCTATCTTTGACTGAATATCGATACCTAAGTTTGTTCTGTAGCTTCCATCAGTCTTCCACACCACCGAACTAATATCTTTTGAATATGCTCTTGCTAATAATCCATTAGCTACTGGTTTCTCAAACTCTGAATTAACAGTTTTAGAAACTGCAGCTGTTAGATTTTCAGTTGTTACCTTTTGTATATTGGGTACTGGTTTAAGCACCTCAGTCTGAGCTACATCTTTTTTCACCTGAAGAGCTCCCTGATATTCTTTTTCTTGCTCTTTTAAAGCATTTGCTACATCCGCTTGTTCATTTTGTATTTCTTGATTACTTGCAACCTTTTTATTATTATTTGCTGTTATAGTCGCCACTGTAGCTACTATACATAAACAAACAAATAAAATTACATAAAAGCCTTCCTTCTTGAAAAAATTTAGTGCTTTATTATTTGGTTTCTTATCCATATAAACACCTCCACTTGTATTTTTGTCCATAACGTCTTAAAACATACATATTTTATAAAATTTATTTTATTTTATATAATTCACTATTAATTTCACTTAAATCATCACCTACAAAGAGATTTACTCATAAAAAAAATAAAGCTGGTTATCCCTTTCGTATATAGGATAACCAGCTTTATCAAATTTTTATTTAGATACAATAGTACCTTGGTAATAATGAGTTAATATTTCATTATAATTCTTTCCTTGCTTTGCCATTGCATCTGCGCCCCATTGACTCATTCCTACACCATGACCATATCCACTACAATCTATTTCTATGCCACTCGAATTAAACTTTATTTCAAAATTTGATGATTTTAAACCGAGCATTGTTCTAAATTTGCTACCCGTCATGGTTATACTCCCAACCTTAATATTCTTAACACTTCCAGCCTCAGACCTATCAATTACAGCTATCTGATTTTTAATTTTATCTGAGGTTACCTTAGCATTATTATAATTATTATTTATAATTTGGCTTATCTCTTTATACTTAAAAGTATTACTAGTCTTAAAATTGCTCGATCTCTCTTCACCTGGACTTTCTACACTCCTTAAATAAGGTACACTATTGCTAAATACCTCCTCAGAATTTTCCGTTTTCCCACTACTAGTTGCAAAATAATAAGGTTCCATCACCAAGCTATCGTTATAGGTTAATACTTGTCCTAGTGTACTTTCAACCGCCAGTTCAATCTTATTCCAATTATCCTGAGCTGAATTTTTATCCCATAATTTCATACGTTCTTCCTTAGTCATGTAAGCTTGACAGTGAGTTGTATCGCATAAATCAGCTCCATGAGCATTCTTACATAACGTTCCACCTAGCTGCGTAACATGAGCTAATGCATAAGTCCTAGCTGCCACTGCTTGAGCTTTCAGAGCTTCTAACCCAAACGCAGCAGGCATTTCCGCAGCAACAACTCCAGTAACATATACCTCTAAATTAATTTCTTTTATAGTATTTTCTTTTGATATAAAAACTTTAACTTTTGAAATTTTAGGAAGCGAACTATATTTAATAACATCTTTATTAGGATTTTTATATTCTTCTGACTTAATTACTGAGTTTTTACTATTATTTAAGCTTATATTATTTCCTACCCCCACTATTAAAACAGAAGTTATAACTATAAATGCAATGAATGCAGTGATTAATAGAAGGACGTTTTTCAAATGCACTGTAATAAAAACTCTCCTCATTCTCTTCTCCTCTCGTTATAAAACAAGCTTTACCTTATACATATTAAATAACCATAAATAATATTACTTATTTTCAGATGGCAAAAATAAAAGAATTGAAATATATTAACAATATTATATATTCCAATTCTTTAAATTTTAGATTAATCATACCTTTGATTTGCAATCATCACCGAAGGTGACGCAATATAATTACAAATTTCATCATAATTGAATTTCCCTATTATTCATGAAAGCTCACTCTTTCAATATCTGCTCCTAGTGCCTTTAATTTTTGTTCAATTGCGACATATCCTCTATCTATATGGTATATATCATTTATCGTAGTTGTGCCCTCTGCTGTAAGACCTGCCAGGATCAGTGCTGCTCCTGCTCTTAGATCTGTAGCATTTACGTTCGAACCCGTAAATGAGTCTATACCTTCTATTACAGCACTTCTACCATCTATTTTTATATTTGCGCCCATTCTCTTGAGTTCTACGGCAAGCATAAATCTATTTTCAAAAATAGTTTCTGTAATTATACTTGTACCTTTTACTCTACATAATAAGCTCATCATCTGAGCTTGCATATCTGTAGGAAATCCTGGGTATGGCATAGTTTTTATATCTACTGGGTTTAGCTTTTTCCTACCATCAACTATTATGCTACCCTTATTAATCTCTATTGCAACACCCATTTCTGAAAGTTTTGCTATTATTGGTTTTAAATGAACCTCATCAGTGCCATTAATTTTAATCAAGCTCTTTGTTATTGCAGCGGTTATCATAAATGTACCTGCTTCTATCCTATCATATATTGGCTTATAAACAACTTCTTTAAAATCTTTAACTCCTAAAATTCTTATCGTGTCTGTTCCTTCTCCACTTATTTGTGCTCCCATAGCATTCAAAAACCTTGCCAAATCAACGATTTCTGGTTCTTCTGCTGCATTTCCTATTACTGTTTCCCCCTCAGCGAGCGACGCTGCCATCATTATATTTTCTGTAGCGCCTACCGACGGATAATCTAAATATATGTTGCTACCTATTAGTTTTTTCGCTTTTGCTTCCACATATCCATGACCTACTGATATTTCTGCGCCTAAAGCTGATAATCCTTTTAAATGAAGATCAATGGGCCTAGTTCCAATATTACATCCACCAGGCAACGAAATCTTAAAGGTTCCAAATCTTCCAAGCATAGGGCCCATTATTAGAAAAGATGCCCTCATTTTTCTAACTAATTCATCATTTGCACCATTGTCAAATAAATTAGCAGTATTAATTTTTACCCTATTATTAATTTTATCTATACTAACATCTGCTTTAAGAGATTTTAATACCTCACAAATTACAAATACATCTTCAAGCATAGGAGCATTTTCAATGGTACATCTATTCCCATTTAGTATTGATGCTGCAAGTATAGGAAGAATTGAATTTTTAGCTGCACTAATATTAACTTCACCCTCTAATTTCTTCCCGCCTTTTATAATTAATTTATCCATTTATTTCCTCCATTATATTGTTAATTCTTAATAAGTTGTAATTATTTCAGGTGTACCTATGATAATGTACCTTCCAGATGAATAATTACATATAGCATAATTAAAATCAATTAGCTTGTTATTGTTTATTTTCTCATCGTATTCCCCGGTATACGCTATAGTAGTTAGCCCATTATTTATGCTTATCGTCTCAATATTTTCAGTTCCATGAGATTTTAAAATTTTTATTATTCTTTCATTAACAACATAAATGTCTTCTATCCCTACAGCGTCGCTACTCTTTACCCCTGTAGCGCAGACATTCTTTCCAATTTCAGCCTTCAAGTATTGAAAATATTTAATATTTTTACCTCTATAGCCAATACTTTCATTAACTTTGTTTTTAAGAGCTCCTAGTCCATTTTCATTACCTTTCTTGCTTATGTTTATCGTTATATCATTCTGTTTTTTGTATTTTAAAGCTTCTATATATCCCTCTACATTTTCACCTGAAAACTCTATACAATAGGAATCTTCATCTTTGATACTTTTAAATTTTATTTCTTTGTTATTAAATTCTAAACTTCGAATTAAATAGTTACAAATTTCTTCTGGTTCTTCTACGGTTTTGAAACATGCCGTAAGTCCGTATTCTACAGTTTTGCTTTTAGTTTGAAATAATATTTCGTCAAATAAATTAACTGCCTCCTGTGCATTTGAAAATCTAACATTAATTTGTAAAATAATTAAGCTCAATACTATACACAAAAGTGCAATACTTCTTCTTTTCATTTTAATCCCCCTACCCTTTGATTAAATTCTTCAATTACATTTAAATTCTTGACCATAATTTATTTTTTTATTCTATAAATAATGATTTATTAATAGTCATGCTATTAATAAAATCATCCCCCAGCACAAGTGTGAAGAGGGCTATTTGATTTATTATATAGGTAGGGGGTATTGTAACATTGATATTTAAAATATACATAATCTTTATATTATTAATATATCTAATTTCAGTGAAAATGTGCCTAAAACAATTTAACGATATTTCTAAATGTAATTCTAAGCCTTTGATCAAATCAACTAGTAGATTTTTAAGCAAAAAAAAATGGTGATAAATTAATATCTCCATTTTATATTCTCTAACCTTTTGTCTTAAGCCTCATAATCGCTCTCAAAACAGCATTCTCTGTTCTTATATAACCCACTCCATCATTATGAACCATTTTTTCTTCTGCTCTTTCTTTAGCCTTCCTTGCTCTTGCGGCATCTATATTCTCTGGCCATTCACAGGCCCCACATAGCATTTCTACTTCGCCTAGTTGCACTCTTAAAACCCCTGACGATGTAAACGCTTTTAACTTTTCACCATTTACTAGCGTAAATGTTGTCACCGTTGGTTTCAATGGAGCTATCATAGGAACATGGTTAGCAAGAATACCAAATCTACCTTTATCACTCTCCGTGTTTAAACTCAGAATTTTTCCACAATAAAACTCCTTTTCCGGAGTAAGTATTGTGAGCTTTATATGATTTTTCATATAAAAGCAACCACCTTTCTATGCACATATTCTTAAATATTAATTATCAGTTCTTTTTAATAATCTTAAATAAAATAAACTAGCATAGTTGCTAGTTATTTTCTAACTATGACTTATTCACTAGCCATAGTTTTTGCTTTTTCTACTGCCTCTTCTATGGAACCAACAAACATAAAAGCAGCCTCCGGTAATTTATCGTGCTTTCCTTCGAGAATTTCTTTAAATCCCCTTACGGTTTCTTTTACTTTCACAAATTTGCCCTTCATTCCAGTAAATTGCTCAGCTACAGTAAATGGTTGAGATAAAAATCTTTGTACCTTTCTCGCTCTTAGTACTACCGTTTTATCTTCTTCAGACAACTCATCCATTCCTAGTATTGCAATAATATCTTGAAGTTCTTTATATCTTTCAAGGATATGTATAACCCTTAATGTAACATCATAGTGCTCTTGACCAACTATTCTAGGATCAAGCATTGTCGAACTAGACTCTAGTGGGTCTACTGCTGGATAAATACCAAGTTCAACTATTCCTCTAGAAAGTACTACAGTGCCATCAAGATGGTTGAATGTGGCAGCTGGTGCTGGATCTGTTAAGTCATCTGCTGGTACATATACCGCCTGAACAGATGTAATAGACCCTTGCTTTGTAGATGTAATTCTCTCTTGTAATGCACCCATTTCCGTCGCAAGTGTTGGTTGATACCCAACGGCACTTGGTATTCTTCCGAGAAGTGCAGACACCTCTGACCCCGCTTGTGTAAATCTAAATATATTATCAATAAATAACAATACATCTTTACCTTGATCTCTAAAATGCTCACACATTGTAAGACCCGTTAACGCAACCCTCATTCTAGCACCGGGGGGTTCATTCATTTGACCAAAAACTAAAGCTGTCTTAGCTATAACTCCTGACTCTTTCATCTCATTATAAAGATCATTACCTTCCCTAGTTCTCTCACCAACTCCAGTAAATACTGAAAGCCCACCATGTTCTATTGCAATATTATTCATAAGTTCTTGAATAAGGACAGTTTTACCAACTCCAGCACCACCAAAAAGACCAATTTTCCCGCCTTTTTGATATGGTGCTACTAAGTCTATTACCTTAATACCTGTTTCAAACACTTCCGGTTCAACAGACTGTTCTTCAAATGTTGGCGCTAACCTATGAATAGGCATATATTTTTCGCCCTTAACCTCTCCCATTTCATCCATAGGCTTTCCAAGGACATTAAATAACCTTCCTAATACTATATTTCCAACTGGGACTGTTATTGGTTTCCCCGTATCAACAGCCTCAAGTCCGCGCCTTAAACCTGATGTGCTTTCCATAGCTATTGTCCTTACAATATCATCACCAATATGTTGCTCGACCTCAGCTACGAGTACTCTGTCTTGCATCTGAATTTCAATACTGTTGTAAATATTAGGGAGACTGTCCGAGTCAAACTTTATGTCTATAACTGGCCCTATTACTTGAACGACTTTTCCTATATGTCCTGGCATTATTTCCTCTCCTTTCTACTTTTGAGCCTCTGCGCCTCCTACAATTTCAGATATCTCTTGTGTAATTGCACTTTGTCTAATTCTATTATATTTTAAATTAAGTTTATCAAGTAAATCATCAGCGTTGTTAGTAGCTGACCCCATAGACTCCATTCTTGACCTATTCTCGCTAACTTTCGAATGTAACATAGAATTTAACATTTTACCACTTAAAAATAATGAAACAAGTTCGAACATTGCTTTTTCATCTATCGCATCTATATCCACATACTTTTTACTTCCATTCTCCTCAGTATCGAAGCTTAGAGGAAGTAATTTTTCAATTTTAACTTCATTTTTTAATACTGAAATAATTTTTTTATAAATAATGTGAACTTCGCCTACATCTTCACTTGTATACATACTAAGTGCATTATTAATTATTGTATAAGCTTCCTTTTGTGAAGGCATATCTGAAATTTCAACATATTCAGCCACAGTTTCAATATTAAGCTTTTTACATAGATTTCTACCTTTTTCCCCTACAATAATTATCTTATAATCTTCCTTATTGCTCTTTAATCTTTCTTTCAGTACATTTATTACTGACCAATTAAATCCGCCACAAAGACCTGCATCTGAAGTCACTACAATATACATTATTTTGCTACTACTATTTCCTCTTGTATAGATACTATCCTCTTCATAATTATCTTTAACTTGCTTAATAATTTCATCTAGCTTGTATATATAATTATTATTGGTATCCAATTTACCCTTTATTTTTTTATATTTAGATGTGGCAACTAGTCCCATGGCTTTAGTAATTTTCTTAGTATTTGTTATGGATTTTATTCTCCGTTTAATTGTAACAAGCCCTGTACCTGACATGTTTCACCTCTCTTTTGCCTTAATAAATATATTAGTAAGGCCATTAACCATCACCTAAAGGTGATGTAAATCACTTCTAAAGTTGCTTAAATAGACACTTAAAGGTGCTTAATAATGATTTCATCGTGAAATGTCATTATTTTTTTTCAACTATGAATATCTTTTTAAACTCCTCTATAGCTTCACTAAGTTGTTTTTTTATTTTATCATCCAATTCCTTATTATCTGCTATAGCTTTACCTACTTCTCTATGATGTGTATCCATGTACTCTAAAAATTCTTTCTCAAATCTCGTTACCTGATGTACTGGAATATCCATAAGATAGTTATTTGCTCCAACAAAGAAGACCATAACTTGTTTCTCTACCGATACTGGCATATATTGATTTTGCTTTAATATTTCAATTAATCTTTTGCCCTTTTCTAGTCTCATTTTCGCATCGCGATCAAGATCAGTTCCAAATTGAGCAAAAGCTGATAGCTCCCTATATTGAGCAAGTTCGAGTCTTAAAGTTCCTGTAACTTGTTTCATTGCTTTTATTTGAGCATTTCCACCAACCCTTGATACTGATATTCCAGCATTAACAGCAGGTCTTTGTCCTGAGTGGAACAATTCAGCCTCAAGAAATATTTGCCCATCAGTTATAGAAATAACATTAGTTGGTATATAAGACGTAACATCACCTGCAAGTGTTTCTATTATCGGAAGTGCAGTTAATGATCCTCCACCCAATTTATCAGAAAGCTTTGCAGCTCTTTCTAGTAGCCTTGAATGAATATAAAATACATCTCCTGGATAAGCTTCTCTGCCTGGCGGTCTACGTAGCAATAGAGACATAGCTCTATAAGCCACAGCATGTTTCGATAAATCATCATATACTATTAATACATTCTTACCATTATGCATAAAATATTCTCCCATGCTGCATCCAGCATAGGGTGCTAAATACTGTAATGGAGCTGAATGAGAAGCAGTCGACGCTACAACTATTGTATAATCAAGCGCACCCATTTCAGATAATGTGTTAACAATATGTGCAACAGTAGATTGCTTTTGACCTATGGCTACATATATGCATATAACATCTTTGCCCTTTTGATTTAATATAGTATCTATAGTTAATGCTGTCTTGCCTGTCTGCCTATCCCCAATTATAAGTTCTCTTTGTCCTCTTCCAATTGGTACCATAGAGTCTATTGCTTTTACTCCCGTTTGAAGTGGTTCTTTAACTGATTGTCTATCAATAACTCCAGGTGCTTCTACTTCTATTGCTCTTGTCTCTGTAGTGTTAATTGGGCCTTTCCCATCTATTGGTACACCTAAAGCATTTACAACTCTTCCTATTAATGCTTCCCCTACAGGAACTTCTACCAATTTACAAGTTCTTTTTACTATATCCCCTTCTTTGATACCTTCTTCTGGTCCTAAAAGCACACATCCTACATTATCTTGTTCTAAATTTAGTGCCATACCAAATATTCCATTAGGGAACTCTAAAAGCTCCCCTTCCATACATTCATCTAAACCGTATACTCTTGCAATCCCATCACCTATTTGAATTATGGTGCCCGAGTCAACAGTATCAATTGTCTTTTCATATCTTTCTATTTCTTTCTTTATTATAGATGTTATTTCTTCCGGTTTTATATTCATAAACTCACCTCTATCCCTATTTAAAGATTAATTTCTTCATTTCCTCTAAATCATTTTTTATTGTACCATCAATAACGTCATCGCCAACCTTTATATAAACTCCACCGATAACTTTTCCATCTAATTTTTCATCAAATATAATTTTTTTATCATACATATTTTGTAATTTAATTCGCAAGTTTTCTCGCTCAGTTTCCATAAGAGGTATTACCGTTCTTACCTCAACTGACAAAATATTATTGCGTTCTAAGTGAATTTTTTCCAGCTCTTTGAGCTTTTCTTCAGTGAACAATATTCTATCTTTTTCTATAAGAATAAGTAAAAAAGATAAAAGATCTTCATCAATTCTACCCTTGAAAATATTAATAAACATCTTCTTTTTTCTTTTAGTACTTATTTGTGGATGTTTAATAACTTTTAGAAACTCAGCGTCATTTTTCATAAGTGAAACAATTTCTCGAAGGTCATTTAAATATTCTTCTACTTTGCCTTTTTCCTCAGCAACTGAATATAGTGCTAGTGCATATCTTTTATCTAAGTGTTCATACATTTCAGCTACCTACCTTAGAAATAAAATCCTCAATCAGTCTTCTATGTTCTTTTTCATCGATATGCTTTCCAAGAGCTTTTTCAGACAATATTAAAGATAAATCTATGACTTGTTTTTTGATTTCACTTTCCGCCTTTTGTTTTTCTCTTTCAAGTTCTATTCTTCCTCTGTCCATAATTAGTGTTGATTCTTTATTTGCTTCACCAATAATCTCTTTAGAAACATTTTGTGCATTCACTTTATATTCTTCTACTATTTTTCTTCCTTTTTTCCTTGACTCATGCAATAATAATTCTTTTTCTTTTTTTAAATCTTCTGCTTTTTCTTCATCATCCTTAGCTTTCTTAATAGATACATTAATTCCATTTTTCCTATCATCCATTATCTTATTTACCGGCTTACTAAAAAAGTATTTAAAGATAAAAAACAATATAATAAGATTTAACCATGTAAATGCAATTGTAGGTATATAAAAATTCAAATTCATTATCTGTTAAAGCCCCCTTTCAGGCTTAGCTTTTTAATTCTTTTCTTAAACAACACTCTATTACTTCAATGCTAAAAGTAATGCTATTAAAAACGCATAAATAGCTGTAGCTTCCGAGAACGCAGCACCTATAACTAATGTACTCGTAATAGCTCCCCTAGCTTCCGGTTGCCTTGCAACTCCCTCTACAGCTTTAGCCGCGGCATTACCTGTTCCTATTCCTCCTCCTATACATCCTATTGCTGCAAGTCCTGCACCTATTGCTGAAAGTCCTGTAATTAATGCTGCTGAATCCATAAAATATTCCTCCTTAAATTTTTAAAATCAAATTTAGTGTTCTGCTATAACTTTTATATTAACCATTGTCAACATAACAAAAATAATCATTTGAATAATTCCATCAAATAAATCAAAATAAAGATGTACTGGAATTGGAACAACCAATTGGGCAAATTGATTTAAACTTCCTAATCCACTATATGTCAATTCCATTATTACCACAGCCGCAGTCATATTTCCAAATAATCGCAAACTTAACGAAACTGGTAGCATTACTCTCTCTATTAAATTAATAGGCAAAATAAACGCATAAGGCTTAGCATATCCACTAAAGTAGTTACCCAATCCTATTTTTTTAATAGCAAACCATTGAACAACAAAAAACGTTATTAATGATAGTGATAATGACACACTATAATCCGCTGTTGGTGGCTTAACACCTATAAGTCCTGTAAGATTCATAAAAACTAAAAAAATTGCAATTGTTCCTATAAAGGGTACAAATCCCATATATTCTTCTCCCATATTATCCCTAACAAGTTTGTTTATAGATTCCATAACTATTTCTGCTATATTCTGTTTCTTATTCGGTATTATTTTTAAGTTTCTTGTAAAGAAAAAACATAAAATTGATACCAAAACAATTATAACCCACTGGACAAGTATACTTTGTGCAATTCCAATATTGTATCCAAAGAATTTAATATTAAAAAACAGATCTACATTTCCCATTAAATCACTTCCCTTGAATGTTTTTACTATTTATTCCATAATACACTATAGATATAAACTGTGAACTATATCCGAATACATATGCGATTATAATGAATATGTTATTTCTTCCAACAATAAAACCAATGATGCTAACTAAAAAAATTCTTATGAAAAGTCCTACCATCATTATCAATGTACTTTTACCATTTTTATTATTGAGGGAATATTCTACTGTAATACCATTAACATAAAAACTTATCAATGCTATTATTAGCCCTAATAAAAAAAATAATGCATATGATTTAGCTGTAAAATAAATCACTGCAGTAAAAATTAAAGAAATAAAAAAATCATATATAACAATTTGCTTAAACATATTCCTAAAATCACTATTCACTTTTCAGTTCTCCTCGCCATCTAATAACATTTTTATTATAGTCCACAACTTTTCATAAATAAAATCGAAAATTCGTCGTTTTCGGCAATTATAAAAGGCTATAAGTCTATTTTTCAATTATAATCTCCTGTTTCTTCTGTATATCTCTCATTTAAGGTGTATTCCAAGTTTACAAATAATTAACAAGTCCATTATTCAATTATTATATTTATGTAAATATTCATAATATTCATAATATTTTGCTGTGCATTGTAATATTAGTGGTTTTATTATCATCTATTAACTTTTCAACATTAATTTTATTTAGTTAAACAGTTACAAAAACTCTATAAATAAATATATCGCCGTTATATTTATTTCTATTCTTAAAACAATTGCAATATGTGGTTCATATTAATTCAAAAGTTTTAATAATATCTTTAGAATTTATGTTATTTTTATCATTTAGCACTGAAAATATACATCGTATTCTGGTTATTTTAATAGGTATAAGCTTTTAAATACCTCATATCATGATAATCAATACATTTAAATAGTTTTTTTGTTGCATAATCATATGATTTTTTCACTTTATAAACTTTTATTTTATTCTGTTTTATTTATGTAAAGTCAAAAAAAAGATAGATCTAAGAATTTATTTTTATGTTCTTAGATCTATTTTAAGCAGTACTATTAATGCCTTTTATATTTTATCTTCATTAAAATAATTTAATAGTGCATCTACTATTCTAGCAGATGCATTCCCATCACCATAAGGATTAATTGATTTACTCATGTGACTATACTCACCCAGGTCTCGTAGAAGCTTATTAGCATTCAATACAATTTTGTCTATATTCGTTCCTACTAGCTTTACTGTGCCAGCATTTTCTGCCTCTACTCTCTCCGTAACATCCCTAAGAACTAAAACTGGTTTACCCAAATGAGGAGCCTCTTCTTGAATTCCTCCTGAATCAGTCATTATGAGGTAACATTTCCTCATTAGATTATGCATTTCACTGGTGTCAATAGGTTGTAGTAAATGTATTCTATCCACTCCTCCTAACATACCGTGCACCATATCTTTAACTATTGGATTTGGATGAACTAGATATAATATTTCTACATCTTTACTCTCGCTCACAATCATCTTCAAAGCTTTACATATATTTTCAATTCCACTTCCCCAATTTTCTCTTCTATGAGCCGTAACCATTATAACTTTTTTATTTTTATAATCAATTGCGTTTAACACAGGATTGTCAAAAATATACTCCTCTTTAATTGTATATTTCATAGCATCTATAACCGTGTTTCCTGTAACAAAAATCGCACTATCCTCTACTCCCTCTTTTAATAGATTTTCTTTAGAGGTAGTCGTAGGTGCAAAATGTAAATCTGTTAAGGCCCCAGTTAATTTTCTATTCATTTCCTCTGGGTAAGGAAAAAACTTATTATGAGTTCTAAGCCCGGCTTCGACATGACCAACAGGGATTTTCTTATAAAAAGCTGCAAGGGATGCAGCAAAAGTTGTTGTAGTATCTCCATGTACAAGAACCATATCCGGTTGTTCTTTTTCAAAGATTTCTTCGAGTCCCGTAAGCACAGAGCATGTTATACCTGTTAAGCTTTGTTTTACTTTCATTATGTTTAAATCATATTTAGGTACAATGCTGAAAAATTTCAGAACTTGATCTAACATTTCTCTATGCTGGGCAGTAACACATACAATGCATTGTATCTGAGGTATTTTATCTAATTCCTTAACTAGAGGTGCCATTTTTATAGCCTCTGGTCTTGTACCAAATATTATTATAACTTTGATATTTTTCACCATATACCCTCCTATTTCAATTTGAGCTCTCACGGAAACTCTTTAGAGCCCGTCATTACTCATTTTTAATATCATTAATTTTTATTAATTCCCCCATTTTTTTTTGCATAAAACGCTTGACAAGTCTGTAAAATTTTGAAAATCTCCTCCTAAAGACATGTTTTAAAAGGAGGATTATTTTATGCTTAAAAATTGGGGCACTCATGATGATTATCAACAATTTA
>JBLHPD010000120.1:0-14978 GCA_047624165.1 Clostridium sp.
AGTTTTAGCTATGCTTGAGAAGCGTAATAAGAAGCGTAAGATAAAATAAAAAAACAATTAGCTTTATCTATATAAAGCTAATTGTTTTTTATTCCATTTATTTGTTAGATAGTACATTTCTAATTTCTTATACTATTTTATTACTTTTAGCCTGTAAAATACAATTTAAGAATAAATATTACCGCCAAAATGTAAATCACAATTGAAACTTTCTTTCTCTTAGTATGATCCTTAGTAAATAAATTGTTGATTCCGTTTAACACTGCATAAGAAAGAAGCCCAATTGTTAACCCGTCTCCTATACTATAAGTAAGCGGCATCATTGCAATTGTTAAGAAAGCAGGTACTCCTTCTGTAAAATCATTAAAATCTATCTTAGTTACACCTTCCATCATAAAAAATCCTACTATTATGAGTGCTGGTGCAGTTGCACAAACTGGTATTGCAATAAATAATGGTGAAAAAAACATTGCTATTAAAAATAATATTCCAGTTACAACAGAAGCAAGTCCTGTTCTAGCACCTTCTGCAACTCCTGCTGAGCTTTCTACGAAAGTAGTTACAGTTGAAGTACCAAGAAAAGCTCCCACAGTAGTACCAACAGCATCAACTAGTAGCGCCTTTCCAGCGTTTTTAACCTTACCATCTTTGTCAACCATTCCAACCTTTGAAGCAACTCCTACTAGAGTTCCTACTGTATCGAAAAAGTCAACAAATAAGAAAGTTAACACTATTGTTATAAATTGTAATATTTTAGCTGGATCAGTTAAGTATGAAAAATCTAGTTGACCAGCAATTGGTGATATTGATTCAAGTTTAAATATTCCTTTTGGAGTGGCTATTTCATAAGTTGCTGCTGTTATTGGTGCTATCATAGCATATATCCAAGCTGCGACCGAACTTGCAACTATTCCCCATAATATAGCTCCTCTAATTTTTTTCTTTGACAATACTACTATTACAATTACTCCGAGTACTGTTATTAGTACCGATGGACTTGTAAAAGAACCCATAGCTACCTTTGTTGCTTCATCGCTAACTACAATGCCAGCATCTACAAAACCAATAAATGCAATGAAAAGTCCGATACCGGCAGTAACTGCCAATTTTAAAGTTGTTGGTATAGCGTTAACTACTGCTTCTCTTACATTCGTTAATGATAGAATAATAAAAATAATTCCTTCTATAAATACAGCTGCCAGTGCTACTTTCCAAGGAATACTCTTTCCTATTACTACACTAAAAGCAAAGAATGCATTAAGTCCCATTCCCGACGCTAGTGCAAAAGGAAGATTTGCATATAAACCCATAGCTATTGTAGTAAAACCTGCTGTTAAACAAGTTACTGTCACTATAGCTCCCACATCCATTCCCGTAGCACCTAAAATATTTGCATTAACTGCAATAATGTAGGCCATTGTTAAAAATGTGGTTATTCCGCCAATAACCTCCTTTTTAACGTCACTTCCATTTTCTTTAAGTTGAAAACGTTCCATTTTTGTTCCCCCTCTATTTTTTTATAATTAAGCCCTATGAATTATTCACAGTGTAAAATTTAAAACATCGTATTATTGTATCATAGTTTTGATTTATTACAATCACAACGATGATTTTTAGTCTTTTCTACAGCATTTAATATATTTTCATAACCTGTACAGCGGCACAGATTGCCAGAAATACCTTTTTTTACTTCCTCTGTTGTGTATTCTTTATCGTCTTCAAGAATAGGGATAGAGGACATAATAAATCCACAGGTACAAAAACCACATTGCACAGCGCCTTCCTCAATAAATGCTTCTTGAATGTCTGATATTTTTCCTTCATGGTCCATGAGTCCTTCAGTTGTACAAATTTCTTTACCTTCTGCCCAAATTGCAAGATAAATACATGAATCAAAAGCTTCACCATCTATAAGGACAGTACAAGCTCCACATTCTCCAACCTCACAACCTTTCTTAACACTTGTAAGATTAAGCTGATTTCTAAGAACATCAGTAAGTGAGTCTCTATCATCTATCATAATTTGTTTAGGTTCACCATTTACTATGCAGCTTAATATTTTATTAGCCATTAATTACACCTCCACATTTTTTTATAGATTCTTTTAAGGCCCTTTTACTGAGTTCTCCCACAAGCTGAAGTCGGAAATCTTTAGAAGCACGCCAAGAAGTACGTGGATTTACTTCTGTCTTTGCTGTTTCACCAAAAGTATTAAACATTTCTTCAGAAAAACTCATTCCCTTTACAGCTTCTTCTGCCTTAAAACATCTCATAGGAATAGGAGATGCAACACCGTACGCAAGACGAACATCTTCTATTTTATCCTTTTGTGCATTAAGTTTACAAACTACGCTACAACCAAGTGTTGCAATATCCATTGCATTACGCATAGCATATTTAATATAATTGCCTTTATAGTTTTCATAATTTTCTTTAGTTATATAAATTGCCGTAAGTATTTCAGCATTTTTCAGACTAACTTTTCCAGGGCTTATATAGTACTCAGAAATAGGAATTATTCGCACTCCACTAATACCTGTTATTTCAAGTTTAGCATTTAGTGCAAATAACGTGGATGCACTATCCGCACTTGTAACGCCATTTGAAATATTTCCTCCAATTGTTCCAATGTTTCTTAATTGTGGACCTCCTATTTCATCAACCGCTTCTCCAAGTACAGGAATATTTTTTTGAATAATATCATTTTTAGTTATGTGTGAAAAACTTGTAAGGGCACCTATTTTTATACTGCCATCATCTTCAAGTGTTACTCCTCTTAGCTCATCCAGGCCAAAAATACTTACAAGAGAGCATCCAGCAAGTTTACCATGACGAACACTTATAAGCACGTCACTTCCACCTGCAATAATTATAGATTTCGGTTCCAGTTCAAGATGACTTATAGCATCCTTTACTGAAGTTGCCTGGTATATTTTTTCAATATCATACATTGTTATTCCACCTCTACTTTTATATTAAATTTTGCTCTTTAAATTTTTCTACAAGTCTTTGTGGTGTTAACGGAGCAACATTAAATTTAACTCCTGTAGCATTAAGCACAGCATTTCTAATTGCAGGTGCAACAGGAACTGCAGGAGGTTCTCCTAGAGCCTTATTACCAAAAGGACCTGATACATCATATGTTTCTGCAAATCGCGCTTCTAAATGTGGTGTATCCATAATCGTTGGAAGTTTATAATCTAATAAATTATCATTGAGCATTCTACCTGTCTTTGGATCAAATAAAAGCTGCTCAGTTAAACCATAACCCAAACTCATGCTCATACCACCATGCACCTGCCCCGCAGCCAGCTGAGGATTAAGAATTGTGCCACTATCATGAACATTAATAACATTAAGGACTTTAATTTTACCTAGAGGAATATCAACTTCAACATCAACAAAACATACTCCAAAAGAGAAGGTATTTGATTTACATTGATTTGTAACCTCTGCCGTTATGTGAACTGATTTTTCAGTATTGTAAAATGCATGCATAGCAACTTCTTTAAGCGAAGCTAAAATCTCTCCAGTTTCTTTATTTATAATATTATTACCTTTAAGTTCAATATTTCCTATAGGAAGTTTCAACATAAAATTTGCATGTTCAATTATTTTTTCTTTAAGCTCTATAGCAGCTTTTTTAGCCGCCATACCTGATACATAAGATTGCCTGGATGCATAGGCTCCTGTATCAAATGGTGTCATATCTGTATCTTGAGTTGATATTGTATATACGTTTTTAGCTGGAATATCAAGTATTTCTGATACCATTTGCCCAAAAACTGTATCTGCTCCTTGCCCTATCTCCGTGGCACCCATTTGAAGTTGAACGGTACCATCTTGATTAAGTACAATTCTACAAGATGCCGTTTCTAGTGAAATTGGATATACTCCAGTTGCATAACTAAATATTGCCATACCTACACCTTTTCGGATGGATCCCGTTTGATTTTGGTATTCTTTAAGTTTATTATCCCAATCAATATATTTTCTACCCTTTTCAATACACTCGTAGAGACCATTACTATAGCATTTAACCTGATTATCAACAAATCCTAATTTCATAGCATTAAGTTTTCTTATTTCAATTTTATCCAGGTTCAGTTTAGTTGCAATATCATCCACATGGGCTTCAAGAGCAAACGTAATTTGTGGTATACCATAAGCACGCATAGCACCAGATGCCGGAATATTTGTATATACTGAATACATATCTCCTTTAGTTGCAACTTCGTCTTGATATATCTGTTTAAATGCATGTCCTGATTTGTTTGTCACACTATGTCCATGAGATGCATAAGCTCCTTTATTGCCATACATCTCCATTTTTCTTGCAACAAAGCGTCCATTTGCTCTTACATAGCTTTTAATTTTAATTTTCATAGCAGTACGAAGACGAGTATTAACAAAATCCTCTTCACGCGAAATATCAAGTTTAACACATCTACCACCAACTGCCTTGCATAAATATGCATTTAGTGGTTCATAAAGAACCTCTTGTTTATTACCAAAGCCCCCACCTATATATGGTTTAATGACTCTGATTTCGCCCCACTCAATTCCAAGCGCTTGCCCAATTACACGCCTTACAATATGAGGAATCTGGGTTGATGAAACCACAATCATTTTTTTAGCTTCAGCGTATGCATATGAAATCGGGTTTTCAAGATGGCAATGTTTAACAGGGGAAAGTTCATATTCTCCTTCAAAAGCAATTAAGCCCTCTTCTTTTATAGCATTATCATAATTACCTATCTCATAACTTGTATGTGCAAGAATATTATCCGGATACTCCTCATGAATCCTTTTTGCTCCTTGTTTCAAAGCAGCACCAATAGAAAGTAGAGGTTCATATTCTTCATATTCAACTTTTATAAGTTTAATAGCTCTTGTTGCAATTACGCTATCTTTAGCAACTACAGCAGCTATATCATCTCCGTAATATCTGACTCTTTGATTTAGCAGTTTCCTATCTGCTACGTCCTGGTGAGCCGTGTCCAGTGAAAAAGGATGCCCAGCTGTTGCAAATTTAATATCAGGAACATCAAAACAAGTTATAATTTTTATAACTCCTACTAGTTTCAATGCCTCTGAAATATCAATACTTTTAACAAGGCCATTTGCAATAGTACTGTGCATTACTTTAGCAACAAGAGCGTTTTTTAATTGAAAATCATCTGTAAACTGTGCACGTCCAGTTACTTTATCAAAAGCATCAACCCTATTAATACTTTTTCCAATACTCATTTTGTGCCCCCTTATATAATAATCACTATCAAAAAATCCCACTTATAGACGAGTAGACTTCCCTTTTGAAATGTCGTTAAATTTTTTTACTACGGCATCACTTTCATAATAAATTTTTTCCTCATCAATAGTTACAAGTTTACCATTTTTAACAATAATGACACCGTTTACAATAGTGTAATCAACAGTCCCTTTAAATCCCACAGTGCTAAGTAGTGATTTAGGGTCAAAATCAGCCCCTATAAGTTCTATCCGATTAATATTTATCATAAATAAATCTCCTGCCATTCCAACAGATAATTTACCAATATCTGAGCGTCCAAGTACTTTTGCACTACCTCTGGTGGCAATTTTCAGTATATCATAGGCTGTTGGAGCATTTTTGCCTGAGTTTAATCTATGGAGTAAAAATGCAATTCTCATCTCTTCAAGCATATTTGAGCCGTCGTTGCTTGCACTCCCATCAACTCCAAGTCCAACAGGGACTTTAAGCTTTATCATTTGAGGAATCTTTGCAATTCCCGATGACAATTTCATGTTGGATATGGGGCAATGAGCAACGCCTGTACCAGTCCTTGCAAGTAAATTTAGCTCATCATCATTAAAGTGAATACCATGTGCAAACCACACATCGGGACCTAACCATCCCAAACTCTCCATATACTCAAGAGGGCGCTTGTTGAATTTTTCCATAGTAAAATTTTCTTCATCCACTGTTTCTGCAAGATGTGTGTGGAGTCTAACCCCAAGGTTTCTTGCAAGTATTGCTGACTCTCGCATTAAATCTCCGGTGACACTGAATGGTGAGCAAGGAGCAAGTGCAACCTGCCTCATAGAGAACTGACCTTTGTCATGGAATTTTTTCACCAAAGCTTCACTGTCTTTTAAAATCTCATCAACAGTTTGAACCACAGAATCCGGTGGAAGCCCACCATCCTTTTTACTTAGAGACATACTCCCTCTAGATGCATACATTCTAATACCAAGTCTTTGCGCCGCTTCAAACTGTGCTTCAATAAGATTACTTTGATTTTCAGGAAATACATAGTGATGATCAAAGCATGTTGTACACCCTGTTTTTAAAAGTTCACCCATTCCACAAAGAGAACTATACATAATAACATCACTATTTACATTTTTCCAAATCTCATACAGATATCTTAGCCATGGGAATAATTCCATATTTTGAACTTCTGGAATATTTCTGCTAAAGTATTGATAAAGATGATGGTGTGTATTTATAAGACCTGGATACACTACCATATTTGTTGCATCTATAATCTCATCGGCGCATTTAACTTCGCTACCAATATATTTTATTTCACCGTTTTCAATAAATAAGTTTATATTTTGAAATACATTGTCCTCATCATCACATGTTACAAGATACTTAATATTTTTTAGAAGAATTGAGTTTTTCATATCAGAGTTTCCTTTCGAAATCATTATATCTCATGAAAAAAAAGTGCACTAATTATATTTTGCTATAAATTTGTATGCTGAAATTTTATAACATCAAATAAACCTCTATCAGTAATTTTAAGTTCTGGAATAACCGGTAATGCCATAAATGCTAAAGTCATAAAAGCATTTACACTTTCATTAATGTTAAGCTCTTCCATAGCAATTTTGTTGAGTTTTTCATGACCTTTTGATACAGTTTCTAAATCTTCACTAGACATAATACCTGCAATATCTAAAGGTAAACATCCCTTGACCTCACCATCTTTAACAATAACTAGCCCGCCGCCAATTTCTATTATCTTTTGAACAGCTATTTTAACATTAGCTGGATTATCACCTATAACAATTAAATTATGTGAATCGTGTGCTATAGTTGATGCAATAGCTCCATTTTTTAGACCATATCCCTCAATCAATCCTTTACCAATATTTCCTGTACCTTTATGTCTTTCGAATACATAAATAGGCAATATGTCAACTGATTCATCATATATATAATATCCATTATCATCTACTTTTACATTTCTTGTTACATTCTCTGTGAAAAGACTATGATCCATAATTTTAATTACTTTTGCAGTATCAGATGTCAACTTTATTTTTAAGCTTTCCTTCGAAAAATCTTTAATATTAACACTGTTACATACAGTTTCTAACAGTTTTTTATCTTCCTTTATATCTTTATCCCAATCATCTTTTATTTGTTTTCCTCTTTTAAAAGTTTTTAGTACGTTAAAATCAGATAAATTATCCACTATTATAAAATCTGCTATATACCCAGGGGCAATAGCGCCAAGTTTTTTAAGATTGTAACATTCTGCTGAATTTAAGGTAGCCATTCTAATAGCAGTTATAGGGCTAACACCCCCTCTTATAGCAAGTCTAATATTGTTGTCTATATGACCTTCTTTTAAAATATCCTTAGGGTGCCTGTCATCAGTACAAAATGTAAATCTGCGCTCATTAAAAGAATTAACAGCACCCACTAAATCTAGTAAATTCTTTGCAGCTGATCCTTCTCTTATTGCAACATAAATGCCATTGCGAAGTCTATCTAACACCTCTTTATGGTTGCTACATTCATGGTCTGTTTTAACACCGGCTAAAGAGTAGGCATTTAATTCTTTTTCTTTAATAATAGGTCCGTGACCATCTACTATTTTATGATAATGATCGGTAAGCTCTAGTTTTTTTAAGATGTCTTCATCCGTAAAAACAACTCCTTGATAATTCATAAGTTCTCCAAGGCCTAAAACTCTTTCATGTTTCATAAGTTCTTCTAAATCTTCTGCTCCAAGTATTGCTCCTGACGTTTCAAAGTTAGTGGCTGGAACACAAGATGGCAACATAATATATACATCAAGAGGTAGATTTTCACTGGACTCAATCATATATTTTATGCCGCTAAGTCCCTTAACATTAGCTATTTCGTGACAATCTGATATAACAGTAGTGGTTCCCCTTGGCAATACCGCCCTGGCAAACTGATATGGCGAACCCATAGATGACTCTATATGAACATGGGAGTCAATTAAACCGGGGACTATATATCTCCCTTCACCATCCATTACCTCTGTGCCTTCATAATCACCAATACCAATAAAAACACCATCACTAATTGCTAATTTACCATATATGATTTCCTGTGAAAATACATTGATCACATTGCAATTTTCAATGACTAAATCGGCTTTTTTTCTACCTGTAGCTATCTGAATTAAATTTTTAGTTTTACTGGATTCCATATCAATACCTCTCCCTACTGGCGTCTCTTCTAATATATATCTTTATTTTTAGATTATCATTTTTTGAAATAAAAGTCAATATAGTTTACTGAATATTTTTGCAATTCAAAAATATTTTTGCAAATTGTGTTGATTTTAAAAATAAGTATTGATATACTTATTATATTAAATATTTGTAAAATTCTTTTAACTCATGATTAAATATACGAATTGCGAGGTTATATATATGAATAATGATTCTAATTTAGATTTTTTAAAAAGATTAGCAAAAGGTATTTCAACTCAATTTGGACGAAATTGTGAAGTGGTTATTCATGATATATCTTCTGGTCAAGTAGATTATCCAATAATATTTATTGAAAACGGTGATGTTACGCATCGAACAACCAGTACCAATGCTTCACGCATTGTTTTAAATGCGCTGCAACATGTTTCTGATTCCTTAGAAGATAAATTAAGTTATGTAACCAAGACTCATGATGGTAAAATTTTAAAATCAAGCACCATATACATACGAGACGATAAAAATAAACCCACAGGTATATTTTCTATAAATTACGATATTACAGAGCTCACTATAGCTAAAAATTCCATAGACTCCTTAATTAATTATAAAGATGATATTGGAGATGCAAATAAAATTCCTCAGAATGTAAATCAACTACTAGATGATTTATTAGATGAGTCCGTAAAAAAAATAGGTAAACCAGTTGCACTTATGAGCAAAGAACAAAAAATAGAAGCTATTCAATTTCTTAATGATGCAGGCGCTTTCTTAATTACAAAGGCGGGGGATAAAACAGCAGATTTTTTCGGTATTTCAAAATACTCCATATACAATTATATAGATATTAAAAACAAACCATAAATAAGGCGGTGTATAAAAATGAACGAATTTATGAAAATTGCTATAGAGGAAGCTTTGGACGGAATGAAAAGCAATGATGGCGGTCCTTTTGGCGCAGTTATTGTAAGAAATGGTGAGATTATTAGTAGTGCCCACAATCAAGTTATTAAGACCAATGACCCTACTGCTCATGCTGAAGTTACTGCAATAAGAAAAGCTTCTAGTTTACTTGGTAGATTTGATTTATCTGATTGTGAAATATACTCTTCCTGCGAACCTTGTCCAATGTGTTTTGCCGCAATTCACTGGGCAAAACTAAAAAAGCTTTATTATGGTTCAACAAGGCAAGATGCTGCAAATATCGATTTTGACGACCAATATATTTATGATGTAATAAACGGAACCGCAAAAGAATTACAAGTTGAAGTGGTACAAGTTGATAGAGATGAAAGCCTTGAACCTTTTAAAGAATGGCAAGTTAAAATGGATAAGGTTCAATATTAGAGCCTAAGGGACATTCCAGTAAATAATAAAACACACCATTCAGTCAGAATGAGCGTGTTTTGTTATTTATTTTAATGCTAATTATTCAATTTTTTTCAAAACTTCCGTATTAACACAATTATCTGGCCTTTCACCACTTAGCACCTTAATAATATTCCTAGCTGCAATTAATCCCATATTTATTCTTGTTTCCATTGTAGCTGAAGCAATATGTGGGACAATAACAACATTGTACATATCAAGAAGTTCTGGCTCAACGTCTGGCTCATGTTCATATACATCAAGTCCAGCTCCCCATATTTCGCCAAGCTTTAGGGCTTTAACTAATGCTTTTTCATCAATTATTGAACCTCTAGATACATTAACAATAACTGAAGTTTTCTTCATCATAGAAAATTCATTGTCACTAATATAATGCGTGGTAGAAGGTAACAGTGGTACATGTAATGAAACAAAATCTGCTCCCTTTAGCAATGTTTCTTTGTCCACATAAATAGCGCCTAATTCACTTTCCATTTTATAATTTCGGAATAAATCAGTGTAAAGTATTTTCATATCAAAGCCTCTAGCTTTCCTTGCAAAGTTAAATCCAATTCGCCCTGCTCCTACAATCCCTAGGGTCTTACCAGTAATGTCCCGTCCAAGAAACATCATAGGATCCCAAGATTGAAAAGCGCCATTTCTAGTAAATTTATCTGCTGGCACTATTCTTCTAGATACCACCATAAGCAGTGTCCATGCAAGATCAGCAGTGGCATCACTTAGAACTCCAGGAGTGTTTGTAATTATTACGTTACTTTGGGTAGCTCCAGCTATATCAATATTGTTGTATCCCACACCATAGTTAGCAATTATCTTGCATTTTTCGCCCGCTGCCACAAAAACCTCTTTATCAATATTATCAGTTATAAAGCATAAAACTGCATCCACACCTTTGACCTTTTCTAAAAGTTCTTCTCTTAATAATGGTTTATCTTGTGGATTAATTTCTACATCAAAATGCTGCTGTAAAAGTTCAATTGCCTCATCTGGTATTTTCCTTGTAATGTATACCTTTTTCTTATCCATATAGTCCACCTCCTATAATTACAATGTTTATCACTGCCACCAAGTAGTAATTTATTCAATTGATATTTATCCTTTTAATATTTAATTTTCCACTCTAGTACCTATATATAATAATGTTGTATTTATATTATACTTCATTATTTATCACCTAAATAGCTAATTTGAAAATAAATACTAAATATATTCTACACTAGTGGCTTAAGGGGCATGAAAATATAATTATTAGAACAATTCACCTGATTATTTTTTTAAAAATTCTTTTCTCATTATAGATGTACATGAAAATTGCTGCTGCAATAATAATCATTGTTCCCATAATACTTAAACCATCTGGAACTTCTGACCAAACTATAAATCCTATAATTGCAGAGAATACTATACTAGTATAGTCATAAATTGATACTTCTGCTGCTGGTGCATATCTGTAAGCACTTGTTAACGCAAGTTGGCCAATGCCCGCAAAAATCCCTATTCCTATTAAGTACATAAGCTGAATCAAAGTGGGTTTTTGATAAGATATCATCATTAGTGGAAATATTACTACTACTGAAACAAAGGAAAAATAAAATACAATAGTTGAAGCCTCTTCTCTATCTCTTAAAAATCGAATTATAGTATAAGAAGATCCTGCGCACATAGCAGATAGAAATCCTGAAAGCGAAGGTAGAACAGAAAAATTAAATTGAGGCTTAATAATTAAAAGCGCTCCTATAAATACAGCAATTAATACAGGAATTTGAATCTTGCTAATCTTCTCCTTCAAAAATATTGCAGCAAATAAAGTCACAAAAAACGGTGATATTTTATTTAACATGTTTGCATCTGAAAGTATTAAATAATTTATTGCATAAAAACTTAATATTACCCCTAAAAGTCCTAACAGTGATCTAGAAAGTAAATATTTCTGATTTTCTTTCTTTCCAAAAAAACTCACTTCGGTATTTTTTATCATAATATATGCCATGCTTAAACTTACTAAATTTCTATAAAAGACCTTTTCAAATAGTGGAATATCACCTGATAGTTTTACCATGGCCCCCATGATTGAAAATGCTAAAGCAGATATGAGCATAAGTGTAATAGCTTTTGGTTTATTATCCATTTTTCACAACCTCTCAAATATAAGTTCATTTTTAAGCTTTCCTACTTGTCTTATAATATTCATTTTTCTAAAACAGTAAGTAATTTTTCTCGCCTTGCTTACATTAACTTTTAATACTTTTGCTAATTCCTTATTGGTAAAATTTTGTGATAGTTCTTCTGGTAGAAATATCAAGAAATCTTTCACTTCTCTAAATGTGATTTTTTGAGTTACCTCTACAAGCTTTCTATCCACAATGCTAATGCCTTTTCTTCTCCAGCTTCCTTTCCCATCTTTGCATCTTATTTCTTCCACTCTAGTCATTAAGATTTCTAGTATAAAATTTTCTTCAACCATCAAATCTGGTATTCTAATTAGCTCATCAAATAAATCGGTAAGTTTTCCTTTTTTAGGCGATTTACGTCTTGTAATCACTGTGCCAATATCCTCTGTTGTTACTATATATTTTTCAATAGCTATAGGATGTACAAGCATTACCTTATTGTACTTAATAAGTTCTCTGAGCTTTTTGCCAATGGCACTAAAATTCCTTGTTTGTATTTCTATTAATGAATCTTCCCTTACTAAATCAATTATATATTTATCCACTTTCACTTCTAATCTATCCCCCGGCACAGCATACCATTGCTTAATAGATGAGTGCAAAGACTTCTCATTATTTATATTTATTCCTGTTTCCTCTAAAACATAGACTATATCTTCAGTTTCAATCATTTTTTCTCCTAACGCTTTAATAACATTTAAAATTTCTTATGAAATTCACAAGCATTTTCTTATATTTATATGATAATTATAGCAGAAATGTTATATTACGCACATACTAATAGTGTATCAAATCATTCTATAAAATAATATAATACTAGAAGGTGATGAAATATGAAAATTGTAATACTGTCTGATACTCATGTGAAAAAACATAGCGATAAACTTTTCAAATTAATAGATACTCTATTTAAAGAAGGTGATATGATAATTCATGCTGGCGATTATGTTTCGCCCTGCGTAGTTTCAAAATTAAGAGAGCATAAGAACTTTGTTGGGGTGTGGGGAAATAATGATAAAGGATATATCCGAGATTTATTAAAAGAAAAAACTATCATAACTGTTGAAGGATATAAAATTGGTTTATACCACGGTCATGGCAATTCCAAAAATACATTAGAAACAGCCTATGATAAATTTATTGATGATAAAGTAGATATAATCGTCTTTGGACACAGCCATCAACCACTGATTTTAACTAAAAACAAGATACTCATGATAAATCCAGGTTCACCCTCTTATAAAAGGCGTGAACCTTGGTATTCCTACGTTATTTTAGAAATACAAGATAAGAAAATAAATGTTCAATTAAAATTGTTTAATTAATATTTATAGCTGTCTAGTCTAATAGAGATGAATAAGTGACCTTAATGAAAAAAGCCTACCAAATTTTGGTAAGCTTTTTCTATATTAATCCTCTTCTACTTCAGTAACTTCATATCCTATTTCTTCAATAGCCTCTGTGATATCATTATCTGTTACTTCATCATCAAATTCTGCTACTGCAAATTTTTCCTCTAAGTCAACTTTTACTTTACTAGCGCCAATGTCTAGTAAAGCTTCCTTTACATGACTTACACAATGTGAACAACTCATTCCATCAATATATATTTTTTTCTTCATTTAAAATTCCCCTTTCAACTCTTAATTTATATTATTATATATTTTTATTTTAAATTATATAATCAATAAGTCAACTTAAATTTATTTTATTTTTATAAATTATTTTTAACTTCATATATTTGATACTACTAAGTCAAAATAGAATTCAATAAAAGCCACCAAAAATGGTAAAAATTCAAGTGCTATTGGTATACTTAATGTATTATATCCAATAGTTCGAAATAAATTCTCTTTAATTTTTATCTTTAATTTTAATTAAGGTATTAGCCAATATATGTATCTCTTGAATATCATTATCTTGATGTATTATTTTTGTACTAATAACCCCATTTATTTTATTTATTATTTTCCCAAAAATATCAAAATTCATAATGCACACCTGACCTTTGTAATATTAATCAAAATATATCACATTCAGTAACGCTATACAAGTTTTTATATATTGTTTTATTGAAGTATTACTAATAATCTAATATTATCATATTGTTAATAATTAATATATTAAGTTCTATCCAAATTTTACTATTTTTTTTTTACTATATTAATTATAATTCACTAAATAGGTAGTAGATTTTTTATATGAATTCTATTATAATATAATTAAAATACTTTCCTTTGAAAATACAAAGTATAACCATTTATCTTTTATGTATATATTTCATACATAATATACATTCTTTTCTTATATTCCTTGAAAAACAAATATGATATTAATACTAATGTTTGTTAAAGACTTACTTTTCACAATATTTCTTATAATAATTAATTCAATCCGTCTATTTGTAATCATACATCTTAAAGGAGGTCTATATTAGTGTGTTCTAATTGCTTAAATCAAGAAAATTTCATAATTCTAGAAGAATTTATTAATTCCCTTCCAACTAAAGAAGGTGCTCTTATCGAAGTGCTTCACAAAGCACAAGGTTTGTTCGGCTACTTACCTCATGAAGTACAAGCTTTCGTATCAGAAAAGTTAAATATTCCAGTTTCAAAGGTTTATGGTGTTGTAACTTTCTATTCTTACTTCACTATTAATCCAAGAGGGGAGTACGTAGTAAATGTTTGTATGGGAACTGCTTGTTTCGTTAGGGGTTCCGCAGACGTACTTGAAGAGTTTGAAAAGAAGTTAAACATTAAAAATGGAGAGACAACTTCTGATGGCAAATTTACATTAGGCTCATTAAGATGTGTAGGAGCTTGCGGTCTTGCACCAGTAGTAACTGTAAACAATAAAGTTTATGGGCATGTTACAGCAGAACAAGTGGATAAAATATTAGCTGATTACGCTACAAGCGATTACACTGAATAGGGGGAGAAGTATATTGAATAAAAT
>JBLHPD010000121.1:0-14950 GCA_047624165.1 Clostridium sp.
TAAGATCTTCTGCAATAGACCTGTACACATCATCAAAATTATTACACTCTTCATATTTATCATCATAGGTTTCAAATTGAATCGATATAGATTTTAGGTAATCCACAGTAGGATGCTTTTCTGTTCCTAAATAAATTTTTTCAACACCTTTAAGAATTTCTAATGTTCCTATAGTTAGTGATTCTATTGATCCAGGACCTAGTCCTACTACTTTAATCATTAGCTTCCACTCCTTTATTTTATTTTCTCCTTGAAAGTTTCTTTTTAATTTCCTCATATTCAAATACTCTAAGCAAAAGAATAAATATCAAATAAACGATAATACCTATTAATATGGATATTACACAAGATAATCCTCTGCTCATTGTATAATTATAGACACTTGCGTTACTAAATACAACCGCAATTATCATTATAATAGCAGCAATAGTTGGTTTTATAAATGCATCTACAATATTGATCTTTATATTTAAATTTTTCTTTAAATCATGCATATTTAGTAAACAACTTGTAATATACCCTAAAATGGTACCTATAACTGCGCCGTATATATTTACAAATGGAACCGAAACTAATACATATGTTAAAATAACCTTTACGGTGCACCCTATTGCCAAATTGTATACAGGCTTCATATAAATGCCTATGCTTTGGAGTATTGCTGTGCTTGTTTGAGTTAAGACTATAAAAGGTATGCAAATTGATATATATTGCAAAATCTCATATCCTGCTGCGTCTTTCAGAAAAACCAAATGCATTATAGGATAAGCCATAAAAAACAATCCTAAAGAAGATGGTATCGAAATAACATTAGACAATTTCAAAGCCATATCTACCCTTTTAATGAGCTCCCTTCTTCTACCTAAATAAAACGCTTCAGCAATTATCGGCACTAGAGATGCGCATAGCGCCACGGAGAGAGCCAAAGGTACATTCATCAAGGTAAACACCTTTCCAGTCAATTGGCCATACATAACGGCTGATTGCAATTGCGAGAATCCGCCTTTTAGAAGTTGCTGTGGTACTAAAATAGAATCTATTAATGACATAATAGTCCCCACTGCAGCTCCCAGAGATATCGGTAATGCGGCTTTACCTAAATCAGCTAAAATATACTTATGCTTTGATACTCTTCTTACTGGTAATTCTTTTTTCACCTTAAAATAAGTTAGAACTAAATATATACTTCCCATAGCTGCACCAACTAGGGTCCCAAATGCCGCTCCTCCAGCCGCATACTCAATTCCCTTTGGGAATAATAAATATGCAAATAAAACTCCAGCCACAACTCTTCCAATTTGTTCAACTATTTGTGAAATAGCAGTAGGTCTAACATTCTGTAGCCCTTGAAAAAAGCCCCTAAAGGTACACATAACCGAAACAAATATTGGAGCTATAGCAATTACAGAAAATGCATAATATGATTTAGGATCCCATTTAAGTATTGATATAATAGGTCTTGCAAACATTAGCATAAGTGTAGTAACTACCGAGCCTAAAATAAGCATTAAAATAAGCGTTTGTCTTAAAACCTGATAAATTCCATCCTGATCATTTTTAGCCCTCATCTCAGCAATAAGTTTAGACATAGCTATTGGAACACCAGAAGCTACTGCTACAAAGGTCATGTAAAGCGGATAAGACATTTGGTAGTATCCCATACCCTCATCTTTTATAAGTGCCTGTATTGGAATTCTAAAAAACAAGCCCAAAAATCTTGCAAATATTGCTGCAAGCCCAAGTATAATAGTCCCTTTTATCAATGAATGTTTCTTCATAATAACCTCCTTGTATTCCTGTGGTGTGGGTAAGAAATACATTCTCTGATTATAATTATTTAATTCAGGAGGTTATTATTACTTATATTACAAAAAAAAGTATATATTACTGGAAATGTGTTTCATTTCGCTCAGTAATATATACTTTTCAGGTTTTTATATTTATTGTTCCATTTGTTTCCCTAAAAAAGATGCTGCAGTTTCAGCTAGCTTTAATTCTAAATTTCCAAATTTAATTTCTGCCTCTGTAGATATTATTAGTACTGCTCCAATTGCATCTCCTTCTGTTATTATAGGGGCAATTACTTGGGCATGGTATTTGTTTTCCATTTCATCGTCATACAATTCAATAACTTTTTCTGAACCTTCACCTAAGACAATCGCTTTTCTAGCTTCCATCACTTTTTCTAATTCAATACTAACTTTTTTATCAACATACTCTTTTTTAGGGCAACCACTTACAGATATTATATTATCTTTATCGCATATGATTATTATGTTTCCTATAGTTTGTTGTAATGAATCAGCATATTCTCTAGAAAATTCACTTAATTCACCTATAGGTGAGTATTTTTTTAAAATAACCCCACCTTCTCTGTCAGTAAATATTTCTAGTGGATCTCCTTCTCTTATTCGAAGTGTCCTCCTTATCTCCTTAGGTATAACAACTCTTCCTAAATCATCTATACGTCTTACTATCCCAGTTGCTTTCATTTAAATAATTCCTCCTTATATAAAATCTTATATAATATACTTGCACTATTATTATCTTTCTAAACTTGAAATTTTATGCACATTTGTATATGTTTAATTTTAATTTAAAAAAGAACTATATATATAATTGTAACTACATCTCTATTTGCCAATAATTTCTCATAAAAATATTTTTTTCTAAATACTGCTAAACAATTTTTTAGTATTCGCTTAACCCCATAAAATAAAAAAAATAAAGAATACCTCGATGTTAAAGGTATTCTTCATACTATTGTAAATGTAAGTTTTTATTAATTTAGATTTTTTTCGTATTTAGTTATTTTAGCTTCTGTTGTCCATTTTGTCATAGCTGCCGTCCATGCTTTTTGATTTTCCTGTGCTATAAGCGTTTTTTCTATTTCTGCCTTAACATCTTCAAATTTCTTTGCAGGAGACGATTTTTTTTCAACAGATTTTATTATATGATATCCAAATTGGGTTTGAACAGGATCTGAAATTTTACCCGACTCTAACTTAAGCCCCGCTGCCATAAATGTCGGATCCATTGAAGTATCACTGAACTTTAAAGTTCCTAAATCTCCACCTGCGTCCTTAGATCCAGTATCTGTGCTTTTTTCTTTTGCTACTTTTGCAAAATCTTCGCCAGCATCTAAACGTTTCTTAACAGCCACTGCATCTGCTTCTGTTGCAAGTAAAATATGAGCTAAATGAACTGTACCCTCTGTAAACTGTGTTAAATTAGCATTATAATATACTTTTTCCTGTGCCTCAGTTACTTTAACATTTTTTGTAACTTCAGAACTTAATGCCTCTTCAATAACACTTGGTCTTATTTTTTCTTTTAATGTTGCTTCAGTAAGGCTTGCTCCGGCTAGTGCTTCCTTATACGCTTCATCTGTTCCTAAACTTTTTTTGATTTCTGCTAATTGTTTATTAATTTCCTCAGTTAATTTAGCTTCGGTAGGCACTACTTTTAGATCTTTTGCTTTTTGATTTACAATTACTTCATTGATTAAGCCTTCTAACGCTTTCGTCTTATTAGACTCTAATACTGACATAGCCTCAGCATTACTTTGATAGCTATCACCATACTGCGTTTTAAGTTGCTCAATAAGACCTACTAATTGTTCGTCCACCTGTCCTCTAGTTATTTTAGCATCATAAACCTTTGCTACTACACTTTTAGCAATACCTTCAGGTGTTTTTTCGATCATATTACATCCAACTAAAGATGTAGCAAATATAGTTATCAACGCTGCACTAATTATTTTTTTTACGTTTTTCATTTTACTTCCCCCATTCATTATGTAATATCGCCATTTGAAGTTACGTTACGATACTCATTAATTTTAACACAAATTTACTTTATATCAACTATACTTTTTATTTGGCTCACAATCTCTATGAGATTTGCAAGTATCTCTTCTTTTTTTAATTTTTTAAATTTGTAAGCAAAGGCTGGCTTATTCCCTAATTTAAATACTATACTCTTATTGTACTTACTAATCAAGACTTTAACTAATTGTTGATTTATTCTATCACTACTATCAAATTGTAGTATTATCTCCTCCGCTTCCTCTTTAATTTCTATTATTCCCACCTGCCCTGATATACACCTAAGATAAGCAATATCCATAAGACTTATAACGCATGATGGTATGTCTGAAAACCTATCTTCTATTTCCTCTTGTATATCTAACATATCAAGGCGAGATTCAATAGCTGCAATTTTTTTATAAATTTCAATTTTCTGCGACTCATCCTCTATATAAGTGCTAGGAATATACGCGTCTATTTTAATTTCAACAGAAGTCTCAATAGATTGCTTTTCCACGTCTCCCCTTATATTCTTCACTGTATCTTCGAGCATCCTACAGTATAAATCATAACCTACTGCAGCCATATGACCATGTTGAGCGCCACCCATCATATTCCCAGCACCCCGAATTTCAAGATCCCTCATTGCAATCTTAAAGCCTGAACCAAGTTCCGTAAAATCCTTAATTGCTTTAAGTCTTTTTTCAGCCACTTCAGTTAATACCTTATCTTTTTTATAAGTAAGATATGCATAAGCTATTCTATTCGACCGTCCAACTCTACCTCTTAATTGATAAAGCTGAGAAAGTCCCATCTTATCTGCTTCATAAATTATTATAGTATTTGTATTTTGGATGTCTATTCCTGTCTCAATGATGGTAGTGCACATTAATATATCATACTTCTTCTCCATAAAATCTATCATAACAGATTCTAATTCTCTTTCTGTCATTTGCCCATGTCCAATACATACTCTAGCTTCTGGGACCAGCTTACCTATATACGCTGCCATTTCTTTTATAGTTTCTACTCTATTGTACACAAAAAAAACTTGACCATCTCTATTTAGTTCTCTGAGTATTGCATCCCTTATTAGTTGATCATTAAACTCCACCACATATGTTTGTATTGGATAACGCTCCTCTGGTGGCGTTTCAATTACACTTATGTCTCTCACCCCAGTAAGAGACATATGCAAGGTTCTTGGTATTGGCGTAGCCGTTAGAGTGATTACATCTACATTCTTTCTTATACTCTTTATCTTTTCTTTGTGAGTAACACCAAATCGTTGTTCCTCATCTATAATTAATACCCCTAAGTCTTTAAATTTTACATCCTGCTGAATTATTCTGTGCGTTCCTATTAATATATCCACATTTCCTTCTTTTGTAGCCTTAAGAACAACTTTCTGCTCGGCTGGGGTTCTAAATCTACTTACCATTTCAACCTTTACTGGGAAATCAGAAAATCTTTTTGTAAGATTTTTATAATGTTGTTCTGCGAGTATTGTAGTCGGCACTAAGAATGCCACTTGTTTGCCATCCATAACCGCTTTAAAAGCCGCCCTAATGGCTACTTCCGTTTTACCATATCCAACGTCCCCGCATATCAATCTATCCATTGGTTTATCCGATTCCATATCTTTCTTAATCTCTTCAATTGCTATTATTTGATCTGGAGTTTCTTCAAATGGAAATTCTTCTTCAAATTGTTTTTGCCAAACGGTATCCTTACTATATCTATAGCCCTTAAGTGTTGCCCTTGCTGCATAAAGCTTTACCAGGTCATCTGCAATATCTGCGATAGAATTCTTAACCTTATTTTTAGCCTTAATCCATTCTACTCCACCCAGTTTGCTAATCTTTGGAGCCTTTCCTTCACTTCCGATATATTTTTGTACTAAATCTAATTGTTCAACAGGAACGTAAAGAGTATCACAAGAATTATAGCCCAGTTCCAAATAATCCCTTTTATGGCCATGAACCTCTAATTGCTTAATTCCTTTATATACACCTATACCATGATTTACATGAACAACGTAGTCTCCTAATTTAAGTTCTGTAAAGCTTTTAATTTTACTTACTCCCTTTTTATTAGAACGACTAGCAACTTTTCTCTTTGATTGTCCGAAAACATCTTTATCTGATATAACGCATAATTTCAGCTGCGGATATTCAAATCCCTTTAATTGATTACCAAAGGTTACAACCACTTCTCCAAGCTCTATTTTGGAAACACTGTCTTTATAGACACTTTCAATGCCTCTCTCCCTCAGCGTTTCTATAAGTCTTTCCCCCCTAGTTCTTGTACCCGAAAGAATTACAGTTTTGTAACCTTTATCCTTTTTATCCTTTATATCATCAATAAGCATATCTAATTGGCCATGATAATCATAAACGGTAATTTGCGAAAAAGATATTATCGACTTAGGCTTAAGCACCGTTGTGGTTTTAGCAATAGCGTTTATTGTCATAACTTCCCTAAGATCTAAATCCTCATATATATGTTCCTTATTAATTAAAACTTCTGCTTGCCTTGGAAGTATACTTCCTCGTCTTAAAAGATTCTCATAATTTTCTTCAAACTCAAAATACACACTATCTAGTTTGCCTAGGCATCTTTGTGCATCATCAACTACTATAAATGATTCCTTCATATAATCTAAAAAAGTAGATGTACTATCATAAAAATAAGGCATATAACTATCAATGGACTCAAAGCTCCAAGTTTCTTTAAGTGCCTCTAAATTAACATTAACTAATGAAGTTATCCTTTCTATAATTTCTTTATCCTTTTTTTTACTAAAGCTACCTACTACATTGTCTAAATCTTGCTTTATTTTGTTATATCCACTTTTCATACTTTCCTCAGATAGTATTATTTCCTTTGCTGGAAATATATCTACTTCATTGACCTTATCAATACTCCTCTGAGTTTCACTATTGAATGTCCTTATAGAATCTATTTCTTCATCAAAGAGTTCTATTCTAAACGGTAGCGCAGAAATAGGGGGATATAAATCTATGATTCCTCCCCTTATAGAAAATTGGCCTTTAGTATCGACTATATTTACTCTTTCATACCCACACTGAATTAATTTTTCTGAAAAGTCATTTAGATTCAATGTGCTTCCTACAGATAATTTAAAAATATATTTTCGAAACAAATCTATAGGTATATATGTCGCTGCCAAAGCTTCAATACAAGTAATTATTATTTTTTTACCCTTTTCAGTAATCTTTTTCATTACTTTAAGTCTTTCCCATCGAAGATCTCCAGATATAGCATCAGCATTATAAAAAACTACTTCTCTAGTTGGGAAATAATACACATCATTTGCATAAAAAGATAAATCCTCATAAATATTTTTAGCCTCTACATCACTATGTGTTAAAATTAATAGTGATTTATCTAATTGCTCGTATACACCATTCACTAAATAGTTCTTAGCTGATTCTGAAAGCCCATATACGCCAATTGGGTATATTTTTTTGTCTATATTTTTTACTATATCTTTAAATTGATTACTATCTTTCAAAGGCTTCATAAGCCCACTCAGTCGCATGTTAACACCTCTCACTCACTGCATGAATATATAGATTATGTTTTAATAACAATAATTTTATTTTGGCACATGAAAATAAATAAGACGTATGCCAAACTAAACTAGCCTAGGATAGGCTAGCATACTGACTTATTATTTACTTGAATGTGCCTTAAGCATTAAACCCATTAAACTGGTTCATTGCCTCAGTGCATCCTTCCGATATTATAGTTTGGGCAGCTTTTATACTAACTTCAAAAATCTTTTCCACGAGTACGCGGTCTTCTTTAGAAAACCTTCCTAAAACATGAGGTATTAGTGACTTTTCTGGTTGTCCTACGCCTATTTTTATTCTGACAAAGCTGTCAGACGACAAACTCTCAATAATACTTTTTAAACCATTATGTCCGCCAGCGCTACCTTTGCTTCGTATTCTTAATTTACCTGCATCCAAACTAATATCATCATGAATTATGATGATATTCTCCTTCTGAATCTTATAAAATGAAGCGGCTTCGCGTACAGACTCGCCACTTAAATTCATATATGTACTAGGTTTTAAAAGAATAACTTTTTCCCCTGTTATATTAACTTCTCCATACACACCTTTAAATTTTATCCTATTAACGTGAACATTATACTTATCGGCCATTAAATCAATTACATCAAATCCTACATTATGTCTTGTATGTCTATATTCATCTCCTGGATTTCCTAGTCCTACTACTAAGTACATTATTACCTCCAAATATTATTATGTTTAAACCATATATATGTCACATAATTATTTTTTTCTTAAATTCACTCAAATAAATAACAAGTCAGTATTCTTGTTCTTTATTTGAGTGTACCTTATTTATAATACTATAAAAAAAGTATTTTAATCTGCTTTAGTTAGTTTTTAATTCAGAGAGAGTTATGCTAATATCTTTAATTTTTCCATTTCGCCAAATCCTACAGGAAATACGACCTCCAACCTTGTACTTCTCCAAGATATTACTTAGCTCTTCCATATTTTTGACCTTAGCATCACCTATTTGAATTATAATGTCAGTAGGCATAATCCCAGCTACATATGCTCCACTTCCACGAACAACCTCCTGTACGTATACTCCCTCTACACCATCTTTGCCCTCTGAAATCGCAACTGCTCCATAAATGCCTATAGCCGGTCTAATAACTTTACCATAATCCATTAAATCATTAATAATTGCTTTAGCTTCATTTATATTTATAGCAAAACCCATTCCGTAAGTTTCACTTGCCGAATTAATTCCCCAACTATTTATTCCGATAATTTCTCCAGAGATATTGCATAATGCTCCACCACTATTCCCTGAATTTATATCTGCATCAGTTTGTATTACTTTATTTATGGTTTGTTCCCCAGTTTTTTTATCAACTATATTAATTCTTCTATCCAGAGAACTTATGATACCGGCAGTTACAACTCCTGAAAACTGATCTCCTAATGGATTGCCAATAGCAATAGCTAAATCTCCAACCTTTACCTTTGATGAATCACCAAATTTTACAATAGGAAGATTTGTAGCTTCAACTTTTATAATTGCCAAATCCGATCTAGCATCCGTCCCTACTACAACTGCTTTCAATACGTTATCATTACTCAGTTTTACTTTTATTTCTGTTGTACCTTCAACTACATGATAATTTGTAATAATAAATCCATCGCTTTTAAATATAATTCCCGAACCACTTCCTTCTGATGTATCCCACAGCTCTCCCGCTTTGTTACTTATACCAACTACTGCTGGTGCTACCTTTCGGGCAACTTGTGAAATATTATTGTTTTCTAAAGCGCTAGAATTTAAAGCACCATTAAAATCTTTTTGTGCTTTATCTTTATTAATTACATACTGAGCTGTAATTCCCCCAGTAAGTGATGCTATTAGTATAAAACTAAATAATTTTAAAAATGCTTTAAGATATTTTTTTTTATTATTTTTTCTAAATTTAATTTCGCCAAAGATGTCCTGACCTCGCTCTGCATTCTTCCACATAGCATCTCTTATTTCTTCAGGTTCATATTTACTCTTATTACCCACAGCATCACCCCCTTTTGATTATACCTTAATTATTGAACTTTATATTTAATTTCAATAACCAAACTGTTATATTTTGTTATTAAACTATTTTACTTTCGTTAATGTGAATGTAAAATAAACTCCATTATCCTTATTTTCAACCCATATATCCTCCTGCAATTGAGTTATTATATTCCTCACTATAGATAATCCAAGTCCAGTACTATCTTTTGCTGTTCTTGCTTTATCTGCTTTATAAAATCTATCCCAAATATGCAATAAATCTTCTTCCGCTATTTTGGGGCCATCATTAAACACAGATATAAAGACTTTCTTTCCTTTAATTTTTGAACTAATCTTTATTTTGCCACCGTCGTCTACATATTTTATTGAATTATCTAATAAATTTGTAATCACTTGAACTAACCTATCCTTGTCTCCCGCTACAAATAAATTATCCTCATCAAAGCATACATCTACAGATGCTCTTTTTTCTTTAATTTTTGTTTCATAATTTATAACTGTAAGCCTAATTATCTCATTAATATCCACTTCCATAATTCTTAAGCTAAACTCCCCTGCTTCAATTGCAGACATATCTAGCAAATCATTTACAAGTCTAGTTAATCTTTGAATTTCTTCATAGGCAATAGATAAGTAATATTTCTCCTTTTCCTTTGGAATCACGCCATCTAGTATTCCACTAATAAAACCCTTAATTGAGGTTATCGGAGATCTAATCTCATGGGATACATTCGATATGAATTCACGTCTATTTTTCTCGTTTTTTTCTATGGAATCCGCCATAAAGTTAAAGGATTGAGCTAACTCTCCTATTTCATCGTTGGATTTCAAATAAACCCTCTTATCTACATCTCCATTAGATATTTTCCTGGCTACTGCATTAATTTCTGCTAAGGGGTTTATTATAATTTTTTGTGAAAAATAATATATAACTATACAAGAAAATATTATTGCAAAAATTGAAGATATCCAAATTATTTCATAAACTCGTCTTAAAGATTGACTTAATTCTTCAATGGAATTATATAATATTATTGACCCCTTAAAGCTGTCATCCTCAGTCATTATGGGAGTACCATATACCCGTACAGGTTTATCAAATATTCCGGCATAAGGCCCTGAGACCTCAAACGTGTTCCCAAGTCTAAGCTGCTCTAATTCCTTAACAAAAACCTGCTTTCCCATAAACTCCTTATGGTCTTTATTAGATACAGCATAAACTCTACCGTAGCTATCGGTAAGCCAAATATCTGATTTTATGTACTCACCAATTATCATTAATGTATCATTTACTTGCTGCGAAGTAACATCATTAGCCAAATAACTCATAGCTAATCCTTGTATTATATATGCCTTATCTAAGAATTGTACTTTCCGCTGTTCGAAAAAATAATTTTGGAACCAGTAAGACAAAAAAGATGCAATAATTATTAAACTCATAGATATTATAATAGTATAGGTGGCTAGCATCTTAGAAAATAATCCTTTTTTAACCATCTATTTCACCTCAAATTTATATCCTACTCCCCAAACAGTCTCAATTTGCCAATTTGGTCCTCCTTGAAGCTTTTCTCTTACCCTTTTAACATGCACATCAACTGTTCTAGAGTCCCCTGGGTAATCGTATCCCCAAACCTCACATAAGAGTTGTTGCCTAGTAAAAACCCTATTCTTATTAAGAGCTAAATAATGAACTAATTCAAATTCTTTAGGTGGCATTTTCACTTCCGCGCCTTTATATGTAACATTATAAGAATTGATATCAATTTCTAAATCCTCAAAATTCAATACTTCTTTACCACCATTATCCAAATTATAACGCCTAAGCACAGCTTTTACTCTTGCAATTATTTCTTTTGGCTCAAATGGTTTTACTACATAATCATCCGCTCCGAGTTCTAGCCCTAATACCTTATCAAAGGTTTCCCCTTTAGCTGTAAGCATAATAACCGGCGTTTCGTGTTCTTTTCTTATCCATTTTAAAACATCGATTCCATCAATATAAGGCAACATTATATCTAAAAGCACCAAATCTGGTTTGTAACTTAAAAAAGCTTCCTGTGCAGCTCTGCCATCATGTGCTACTTTTGTTGCATATCCTGAATTTTCAAGATACATCTTAATTACCTCAGCAATATTTTTATCATCATCAACTATTAATATTTTCCCTATAGTTCCTTCCATTTCTGTACCTCCAAATTATTTATTCTATTATTTATTTCAATTATTTTTGTCTGTTATTTTCAACCATCATTTTTGAATATTGCGAATATTTTTAAAATAACTAATCAATACACTAGTCTATTTTTAAAAAGTACTTGTTAATATAACTTATAACTAATTTATCATACTTTAATGTTAACTGTTTAGTTTTTTTGAAAATGTTACAAATTATTCACCGCTTAGGTTGATTATTTTACATATTTTACATATTTAATGTATGATTTTTATTTATTTTAATTATTATCTCACTATTATATAAATAACATTAATAAATAACGAATCTTATTTAATCTATATAATTTCAAATTATAGAAAAATAGCGATACGCAATTATACAAATAATTGCGCATCGCTATTTTAAAACATTAATTTATAAATTTGTTTCTTCCTCAAATAACTTACTTACAGAAACATCCTCATATATCCTCTTTATAGCCTCAGCTAAAATTGGCGCTACAGATAATGTAGTAAATTTTGAACATTGCTTATTCTCTGGCACGTCAATGGTATTTAATATTATTAATTCTTTTATTACTGAATCATTTATTCTTTGAATAGCAGGCCCTGATAGTACTCCATGGCTACAACAAGCATAAACATCTCTTGCTCCGAGTTTTACTAAAGCATTAGCTCCATTAGTTATTGTACCTGCAGTATCTATCATATCATCCATCATGATAACTGTTTTCCCTTTAATATCACCTATGACATTCATAATCTCTGCAACATTAGCCTTTGGTCTTCTCTTATCAATTATAGCAATAGGTGCATGTAGCTTATCTGCAAATTTTCTCGACCTTGCAACGCTTCCAAGATCCGGTGCAACTACAACTACATCATCCCTATCTTTAAATCCATGTTCTATGTAATATTTAGCAAGTATAGGAGTTCCCGTCATATTGTCAACAGGAATATTAAAATACCCTTGTATTTGAGCTGCATGTAAATCCATAGTAAGTACTCGATCTGCTCCTGCAGTTGTTATAATATCTGCTACTAGTTTAGCTGTGATTGGATCTCTAGCTTTTGCTTTTCTATCCTGCCTTGCATATCCATAGTATGGTATAACAGCAGTTATTCTGCCTGCTGAAGCCCTCTTAAATGCATCAATCATAATAAGTAATTCCATTAAGTTGTCGTTTACTGGAGCATTAGTTGATTGAACAACAAATACATCTGCTCCCCTAACAGTTTCGTGTATATTAACAGATATTTCTCCATCACTAAAAGTTCCTACTTGTGAATCTCCAACTTTTAGTCCTAGTATGTCCGCTATATCCCCTGCTAATTTAGGATTTGAGTTACCTGTGAAAATTTTAATATTTTTACCATGATTTATCATACTTAGTCCTGATTTTCAAAATTCATAAAAATCATATTTTAATATGATTTTTGAATTTTCATTCTACCTTCTAAATAGAACGGTAGCCTCATAGGATTAACTACTAATATTAATCTGATCGCATCAAAATCTCGCATACCATTCACGGTAAGCCTTTACAACACAATGCTTATTTAGTAGTTTTTATATTCCCATCTACTACAAAAATCAGTTTTCCACCTCCCTTTTTAGTTTACTTTTTAGTTTACTTTTTAGAATATTATGCTTTGCTATTTTTATTAAGTCCTTTTTTTATTACCCAACTTTTAATATTCTTCTGCCTTGCTCTCGCTATTGCCAAAGCATTTTTAGGCACTTCATTTGTAATTGTAGAACCAGCCGCAGTATATGCATTATCGTTAACTGTTACAGGTGCTACTAAATTAGTATTACAACCTATAAAAACATTATTACCTATTATAGTTTTGTACTTCATTTTTCCATCATAATTTACAACCACAGTTCCACAACCAAAATTACATCCACTTCCAACCTGCGCATCACCAATATAAGTAAGATGCGATACCTTTGTATTATCTCCAATAGTTGATTTTTTAATTTCAACAAAATCTCCTATTCTAGCATGTTTACCTATATTGCTTTCTGGTCTAATGTACGCAAAAGGTCCCACCGCAGTTCCCTCACCTATTTGACTCTCAATTACCACAGAACTTTGAACTGAAACTCCATTTTGAATAATACTATCAGCAATTCTATTATTTTGATAGAGAATACAGTCTTCTTTAATAATAGACTTACCTTGAATTATATTTCCTGGATATATAATAGTATCTTTCCCTATTACAACTTCCGAATCAATGTACGTGTTACTAGGATCCATTATTGTGACCCCATTTTCCATATGCTTTTTATTTATTCTTGTTCTCATAATTAATTCAGCATCTGCAAGCTCTACCTTAGAATTAACAGCAGTAATTTCTTCAACTGGTACATTAAAAGCTCCAACCTTAAATCCTTGATTTTTTAATATACCAATAACATCTGTTAAATAGTATTCCTTTTGCGCATTGTTATTATTTAATTTATCTAAACCATTAAGTAGTTCTTCTATATCAAAACAATACATTCCTGAATTTATTTCTTTAACTAATATTTCAGTTTCGTTACAGTCCTTAAACTCAATTATTTTTTTAACCTCACCATTTTCATCTCTAATTATTCTGCCATACTTTGCAGGGTCATCCATCCTTGAAGTTAATATAGTAGCTTTAAAATTACCTTTTTCATGATAATCTAGCATTTCCCTAACTGTATATTCAGTAATTAGTGGACCATCGCCAACAAATATTGCTACCGTACCTTCATTACCACTTAAAAATTCCCTTGCACACATTACTGCGTGTCCCGTACCTAACTGTTTTTCCTGAACAGAATAATTAATATTTCTATCTGCTGTACCTTTTCTAACCTCCGCAGCTCCTCTTCCAATTACCACATTAACCATTTCAATTTCTGCATTTCTCATAGTGTCAATAACATGGTTTATCATTTCTTTTCCACAAACCTTATGTAGAACCTTGGGAGTATTAGAGTTCATTCTTTTCCCTTCTCCAGCAGCTAATATTATAGCGCATTTATACAAATAAAACACCTCTTTATACAATAATTCGACGTATTTACATATTATATGTTGCATTTTCTTCAATTAGTATACTACTTATATTATATTTTATATACCATTTAATTGCAACCAACCTTGGGCGTTTTTAATTGTTTTTATAACAAAAAAATAAAAAGAGGTTCCCCCCTCTTTTGGTTCTTTCTGAACTTTGGGTATTTCATAATATAAAAATGAGCAGGCAGTTTAATAAGCTACCAGCTCATTTTTATATTAAAGCAGATAAACTAAATTCTTTATTTTTGGGAAGAAATGCAAGCTTACATTTCTTTGTAAGATTGACTA
>JBLHPD010000122.1:0-14859 GCA_047624165.1 Clostridium sp.
AGAAAACAAGCTTGTGTAAGAAAACAAAGCCATGAGAAATTAGCTAATCGCATTATCGGTTTAGGCGATAGAATATTAGTAGAAAGTATGAGCTATAGTGGACTACAAAAGAGAGCTAAGTAAGTCCATAACCTCCATTATTTCTGGAACGTGACTTATCAATGCGATAAAATCTGTCAAAAATCTCATTGCACATTTAAAGTGGCTTCACTTAGATTAAAATCAGAAAAAATCATTTTTATGTCTGAGTAGTATATTTGAGTTAAATAAAGTAGATCATTAGTTAATTTAGTCATTCTTTCTATTTCCCATTTTATATAATGAAGCCATTTCGAGCCACTGTTTATACTATCCTCGCCATTAGATAAAAGCACATCAACATTTGTATTGATAACTGCAAGTGGAGTTTTAAGTTCATGAGATGCATCTGCAATAAATCTTTTTTGTTTATCAAAAGCAATTTTTATAGGTTCTATTGATTTATTTGTAAAAAACTTACTTATAAAGAATATAATAATTAACATAACAAAGGCAATTATTAAAAAAGTATAGATTAAATTTGTAAGTATACCTTGCTGAGAGGTTACATCTAAAAATACAATTCTGTTCCAGGATTGATACGGCTCCATTATATACGCCCAATGGTTATCACCGAGCTTAAATTCACCAGTAGCACTATTTTTTGAAAGTGCCATTTCTTTTGCGTTTTCATAAAAAACTTTTTCCATATCGAATATTGAAGAGTAACTTTCTATAGTGCCTTCCTTATCTGTGAACAAACTAAAAGAAAGCGAACGCTCTTTAGGAGATTGCGAGTTATCAAAGTTTGGTTTTTGATCATTAGAGCTTTCTTTTGATTTCTGATTAAAGCCAGATATTTTGTGTAGTTCCATATTTATATCCCTATGAACATTGTTGTAAGTTATTAAATATATAGATGAGAAAGCAATCAACATCATAATGGATATAATTACTAAATTAAGAATTAGGAGTCTTCTTCTAAGCTCTTTAAACATTTATTTTTTTACCTCTTTAGATGTAGCAAAATTTTTTCTTGATATTAGAAGATCTAAAAGATCACTTTCTTTTAAGGTAATCTTCACTTCGCGGCTACCACTTGATAATTTCAAGGTATTAGTATTAAGCCCAATATCACCAAATCTTAAAGTATCGTCTGATAACAATTCTCCCTTTCGTCTTGATATTGCTCTTATTCTTGCAAGCAGTTCCTGCGTTGAAAAGGGCTTTGCTAAATAGTCATCAGCACCACTATCAAGTCCAATAATTTTGTCTGAAATTTCGCCTTTAGCAGTAAGTAGTATAACGGGTGTGGATATTCCTTTTTTTCTTATTTCCTTTAATATGGTTATACCATCTACTTTTGGTAACATAATATCCAATAGTATTACATCGTAAATATCGCTTAAAGCATTATCGAGTCCCACTTCTCCATCATATGCAGCATCAACGGTATAATTATTCTTTTTTAATATCTGAGTTAATGCTTCCGCTAAATGAATTTCATCTTCAACAATTAGTATTCTCATTAAGGCTCGCCCTTTTGAATTTATTTATTTCCTATATATAGATTAAATTAATATCTTATTTATATTTAGTATAGCATAGGAAGCCTTTAATTAAGCTTAAATCATCGCCTTAAAAGCATTTAAGGTTTCTTTAAGGTTCAAATTATATAATGGGTTCATAGAGGAGTGACATGGCCATTTAAACAGCTTCTCAAAAGAAATTAGTCAAATGAAAGGGGCATATTAATGGGGATTGAGGTTTTTAATAGACATGAAAGTAAGTTTTTAATAGATAGTCACATATATAAAGAAATTGAAAATAGTCTTTTAAAATATATGGAGCTTGATGAATATAATAAAGCACATGAATTTTATACTATAAGTAATATTTATTTTGATACAAGAGAAAATAATTTAATAAGGAATTCTTTATCTAAACCAAAATACAAAGAGAAACTTAGACTTAGAGCATATGGGATTCCGAAAGCGAATGAGAAAGCGTATTTGGAGATTAAGAAAAAAGTTTGTGGTGTGGTGAATAAAAGAAGAACTAAATTAAGCCTAAAGGAAGCCTATGACCTTGTAGCAACAGGTGAGAACCTGTTATAAAAAGCTATATGAATTCACAAGTAATAAACGAAATCGAGTATATTTTAAAAATCTATGATCTTGAGCCAAAGCTTTACTTAGCTTATGATAGAAAAGCATTTTTTAGCAAAGAAAACCGGGATTTAAGAATAACTTTTGATTCAAATATAAGAACTAGAAGATATGATTTAAAACTTGAAAGTGGAGATCATGGAGAAAATTTATTAGATAGTGATAAATGGATCATGGAAGTTAAAGCAGAGAACAATATTCCAATTTGGCTGTCAAATTTGCTTTCTAAATACAAGATATATAAAACGAGTTTTTCTAAATATGGTACAGAATATAAAAAGTTATTATTAAATAGTAATCAATCACTATTAAATAATAAACAATTATTATTTAATGACAGAGAAGTAAAAGGAGGAATAAATACATGCTTAACTCAATATTCAGCGGAGCCACAGCTACTACAACAATATCATTAGGTTATGCTTTTTTAACAAAAATTATATCTTTTATCTTGGCTGTAATAATAAGTTTCACTTATATGAAGACTTCTAGTAAAGGTGGATATTCTCAGAACTTTGCTCTCACTTTGATTATCATTCCTACCGTTGTTGCTGTAATTGTATTTTTAGTAGGAAACAATGTTGCAACTGCATTTAGTTTAGCTGGTGCCTTGTCGATAATTAGATTCAGAAGTGCCCCTGGAGATTCAAAGGATATATCTTATGTGCTCTTTGCAACCTCAGCAGGACTTGCTGCAGGAGTTGGACTTTTTGGATATGGTATTTTATTTACGACGTGCCTTTGTATGCTCATGTATATACTTAAAATAGTAAACTTTGGAGCTAATAAAACAACTCGAAACCTTCTTAAAATAACTATACCTGAAGACTTAGATTATGAAGGTGTTTTTGATGACTTATTTTTAAAATATACTAAGGGTCATGAACTTTTAAAGGTTAAAACTACAGATTTAGGAATCCTTTTCCAACTGGTTTATACAGTGGTATTAGATAATGAAAAGAGTCAAAAAGAATTTTTGGATCACTTACGATGCAGGAATGGTAATTTAAATATTACATTATCCATGTCTGCGGATACAGTAGAATATTAATAAGGAATTAATTAGGAGGATTTTATTATGAACAAAAAATCTATATGTTATAAATTATTGACGGTACTTTTGTGCACAACAATCTTATCATCTTGCGGTACTAAAGCTGCGGTAGATAATAAAACTGTGGTAGCTGATACAACTGTTAGTAGCGCTATAAGTAAAATGGTTACATATGACACCAATGATTATTACACTGAGTGGGAAAATGAAACTCCAAATTATATTGCTCTAACTGGAACCAGTGCTACACTGAAAGGTACAGGAGCAACTGTAAAAGATAGTAGAATAACTATAACATCAGCAGGGGTATATGTTATTAGTGGAACACTTGATGACGGTCAAATTATTGTTGATGTTAAAGATGAAGGGACAGTTAAGCTCGTTTTAAATGGGGCAGTAATAACTTGTAGTGATAATGCACCTATTTATTCTAAAAGTGCGGGAAAAACTATCATCAGTTTGCAAGCAGGATCGCAGAACACTATAACAGATGGAAAAAAATATACTTCTACGGATGGTCCGAATGCTGCAATCTTTAGTCAAGATGACCTTACTATAAACGGGACTGGTAGTTTAACTGTTAACGGAAACTATAACGATGGAATTACAAGTAAAGATGATTTGAAAATTACTGGAGGAAATATTAAAATTTATTTAACTGATGATGGATTACTAGGAAAAGATTTAGTGGCAGTTAAAGCTGGAACTATAGCAATTGAAGCTGTTGGAGATGGAATTAAAGCATCAAATGATACGGATGCATCAAAAGGATCTATAGCCCTTGAGGGAGGTACTTTTAATATAAAATCAGAAGCAGACGGAATACAAGCAAATACATCTGTACTTATAAGCGGTGGGACATTCACAATTGCGTCTGGTGGAGGTAGCGCAAACGCCACTGCTAAAACTGGAGAAAACATGGGTGGTAAATTTGGAAATAAGGAGAATACTGCAATTACAAAAACAGATGAAACAGAAGCAGAAGTAGTAAGTGCAAAAGGAATTAAAGCTTCTACAGATATTTCCATTGGGGGAGGTACCTTCAAAATTGATTCCTCTGATGATGCGCTTCACAGTAGCAAAAACGTTACTATAACAGGTGGTGACCTATCAATTGCAACGGGTGACGATGCAGTTCATGGGGATGAAACACTAATAGTAAAAGAGGGAAAAATAAATGTTACAAAAAGTTATGAAGGACTAGAAAGTGACATTATAACTATTTTAGGTGGGGAAGTTCATATTGTAGCCAGCGATGATGGTATTAATGCCGCAGCAGGTACAACTGATAACGAGGCAACTGACGGTATAGAAGCTACAAAGGGTGCACAAGGGAAATCCGTTGGTACTAGCAAGCTTAATATAAATGGCGGATATATTACAGTTGATGCATTCGGTGATGGATTAGATTCAAATGGGTCAATTATTATGACAAGTGGTACAGTTATTGTAAGTGGTCCAACTGATAATCGAAATGGTAGTTTAGATTATGATGGAACATTCGTAATAAGTGGTGGACTTCTTATCGCTGCCGGAAGTTCAGGCATGGCACAAGCGCCTTCTGACACCTCAACGCAGTATTCTGTAATTATGACTTATACAGAAACCCAAAAGGCTGGTACTGCTGCTCATTTGGAAGACAGCACCGGAAATACAGTAGGCACATTTACACCTACAAAGGATTATCAATCTATAGTTATTAGTTCATCTAAGATAATAAAGGATGCAACATATACACTTTACTCAGGAGGAACATCCACCGCATCACAAGCGAAGGACGGGTATACGGAGGTCGAATATACTGGTGGAACAAAAGTAGTAGATTTCACTATTACAAATTCCGTAACATGGCTTAATGAAACTGGAGTAACAACTGGTAAAACATCTAACCAAGGCGGGCCAGGAGCTGGAGGTAGAGGAAATCAAATGGATCCAACTACCATGAAAACAGCTTATGGAGAAGTTCTTAAAACATTAGTAACAAATAAAACTATAACACAAGAACAGGCTGATAAGGTTCTTGTAGCAGCTACATCAAATATGCAAGGTGGTGGTGGAAGAAGACCAGATGATACAGCGCAAGTAGATGGCGCAAAAACTGATGGAGAAAAACCTGAAAATGATAGATTAAGTGAATTAGTTACTAGCAAAGTAATCACGCAAGCTCAAGCTGATACAATAAATCAAAAGCTTCAAGAAGCTATGAAAAGTACTACCACAAAATAATTTGTGCACCTTTTCAATGACAAATTTAAAAAGTATATACCAAATTAAGAGGATGATTTCTGCTATTGCAGAAGTCATCTTTTTTAGAGTCTATTGATAGAATGTTAATTATGCTGGTTATATAAATAGTGCATATGGTGAGAAAACAGGATATAATAAAGTGAATTCAAATGAAGAAGGAGTTTTATTTTATGAATGAATTACTTAAAGAAATAGAGTATAATAATGGACAATTTCCAGAAGCACAATTAAAGGAAATAATAAACCGCAAGGAAGAGTTTATACCTGAATTACTTGAGATATTAAAAAATGCAAGTGAAAATTACGAAGAGACTTTAGAAAAACATAATTATTTTGCACATATATATGCTACGTTCTTGTTAGCACAGTTTAAAGAAAAGCAAAGCTTTAAGCTAATTATAGATTTAATTAGTTTGCCAAAGGAAATTCCAGACGATATTTTTGGTGACTATCTTACAGAGGATTTGCATAAAATTTTAGCATCAGTTTGCGCGGGAGATAGGTCGCCGTTAAAAAGATTAGTGGAAGATAGCAATGTTAATGAATATGTTAGATGTGCTGCTCTTAAATCATTTATTGTATTTTTGGGTGAAGGTGTAATGCCACAAAGTGAAGTTATTGAATATTATAAAAGCTTATTTGAAGGAAAACTTGAGAGGGAATTTTCACAAGTTTGGAATGAGCTTATATATGATTCTTGTGAAGCGGGACCTAGTGAATTATATCAGCAAATAAAAAAAGCTTATGAAGATGAATTAGTAGATGATGAGTGTATATCTTTAGAAGAAGTGGATGGAGCTATTAAAATTCATGATAGTGAAAAGTTCCCGAAATTAAAAGATGAGGGGTATGCATTTATAGAGGATACTATAGAGGAGCTAGGTTGTTGGAACTGTTTCACTAAAAATAATAAAGAGCCTAAATCACAATATATCCTAGGGATTAATAAAATGAATAAGATGAATAAAAACAAAAATAAAAATAATAAAAAGAAGGTAAAAGCTACTAAAAAGAAGCAAAGAAAATAGTAAACTAGAACAATTATATTAGCTTGCTTTTTAAAGCTGAGAATGTTATGTTGTAAGTGATTTTAGGTTGACTCTCAGAGATAAAGTGTCTTAACTTTGTCTTGTGGAAAACCATATAATAATCATATTTATAAATTGTAAATCATATTTATAAAGTATAAATCATAATTATAAAATTATCGTTCTGAATTGATGAGGGTTCGTCCCGAATTAGAAGGCGAGAGAATAGTTGTAATGTTTCAAAGAACATACCTTTATTGTGTGTGCCTTTGGTTTTAACAAACTATCCTTGTGCCTTTTGGGTGCAAGGATTTTTTAATTTATCAGGAAGGATGTTACAAATGGAAAAAAGAATTGCTCTAATTGGAATCATCGTTGAAAATAAAGATGCTGTTGAAAAGATCAACGCTATTCTCCACGAATATGGGGAATATATGGTAGGTAGAATGGGAATCCCATATCCGAAGCGCAATATTTCGGTTATAAGCATCATTGTAGATGCGCCAAATGATGCTATAAGTGCACTATCAGGAAAGCTTGGAATGTTGCCACATGTAAATACTAAAACGGTCTATTCTAAAGTGCCTACTATAACAGAAGAATAATAAAAATATGCTAAAACGTTTATTATCAATAGTTTAAGCATTTTTAATAACAAATAAAACATTTGAAAAGGAGTTTATGATATGTATAATTGTAAGTCGAAAAATGCAACGGAGTTTATTGATGATGGTGAAATTCTATCTACTATTGCCTATGCAGAGGAAAACAAAAGAAATCGTGAATTGATTGATAGCCTGATAGAACGTGCAAAAGATTGTAAGGGTTTAACTCATAGGGAAGCAGCAGTACTTCTGGAATGTGACTTGGAAGATGAAAAAGAAAAAATGTTCAAACTAGCAAAAGAAATTAAGCAGAAACTTTATGGAAATCGTATTGTTATTTTTGCTCCTCTATATCTTTCGAACTACTGTATAAATGGGTGCGTGTATTGCCCTTATCACTTAAAAAATAAAACTATACATCGCAAAAAACTTACGCAGGAAGAAATAGTGCAAGAGGTTATAGCACTTCAGGATATGGGACACAAGCGATTGGCTTTAGAGTCAGGAGAAGACCCTGCGAACAATCCAATTGAATATATTCTGGAAAGTATCAAGACTATTTATAGTATTAAGCATAAAAACGGAGATATCCGCCGCGTTAATGTAAATATTGCAGCAACAACCGTGGAAGAATACAAGATGCTCAAGGAAGCAGGAATCGGTACTTATATACTTTTCCAGGAGACTTATAACAAAAATAGTTATGAGGAGTTGCACCCTACAGGTCCCAAACACAACTATGCATATCATACAGAGGCTATGGATCGTGCCATGGAAGGTGGTATTGATGATGTTGGAATCGGAGTTTTATTCGGATTAAATATGTACCGTTATGACTTTGCAGGACTACTAATGCATGCAGAGCATTTAGAAGCAAGCATGGGTGTGGGTCCACATACAATTAGTGTTCCACGTATTTGTCCTGCTGATGATATTGATCCAAATACGTTTTCAAATGCTATCTCAGATGAGATGTTCGAAAAAATTGTGGCTATTATTCGTATCGCTGTTCCGTACACGGGTATGATTGTTTCAACACGTGAATCGCAAAAAACTCGTGAGAAAGTACTAGAACTTGGAATATCACAGGTTAGCGGAGGCTCATGCACCAGTGTTGGTGGATATGCGAATAAAGAAACGGAAGAAGATAATTCAAAGCAATTTGAAGTAACAGATACACGTAAATTAGATGAAATTGTAAATTGGCTTTTAGAAATGGGCTTTATTCCAAGCTTCTGCACAGCTTGCTATAGAGAAGGGCGTACAGGTGATCGTTTTATGAAACTTGTAAAATCAGGTCAGATTACTAACTGTTGTCAGCCAAATGCGCTGATGACACTTAAAGAATATTTGGAGGATTATGCTTCTCCTGATACTAAGAAAAAGGGAGAAATCGTAATTCAAAATGAAATTCCTAACATAAAAGATGAAAAGGTTCGAGCAATTGCAATAGAGTATTTAAGCGAGCTTAAGGAAGGAAAACGAGATTTCCGTTTTTAACATTATGAATTATATTTAAAAAACAAAAGGTATTCCAACATTTAATTTAAATGTTGGAATACCTTTTTATCTTTCTATGTGGTAAATTTGTCAACTCAGACTCCGAACAATTACTGCGTTGGTCAAAAAATACTAGGTAATATGCCTTTCGGACAGGGGTTATACACCCCTCGCCTCCACCAAGAAGAATCTAGATCCATAAGTGAAAACGTTACATGGGGCCAGCGCAAGAGGTTTGCTGATGGTAAGGTAAGCATGCCATATGGACAGTTTCTTGGATATGAAAAAGGTGAAGATGGCATACCTAAAATTGTAGAAAAGGAAGCAGTAGTTGTGAGTTTGATTTATAAACTGTTCCTTGAGGGCAAGACACCATCAGGAATTGCAAAGCATTTGACTACAAATAAAATTCTAACTCCAGGAGGTAAAGAAGTTTGGCAGCAAAGTACAGTAATTAGTATTCTTAAAAACGAAAAGTATAAAGGTGATGCCATGCTACAAAAAAGCTTTACGGTGGATTTTCTTACCAAGAAAAAGAAGATTAATGAGGGAGAAATTCCACAGTATTATGTTGAAAATAGTCACCCTGCAATTATTACTCCTGAGGTGTTTGAATTAGTTCAAGAAGAGTTTAGGAGAAGAAAATTAGCAGGGAAACATACCAGTGCAATAAACTGCTTCGCCAGTAAAATTGTATGTGGAGATTGTGGGGGGTTCTATGGAAGAAAGGTTTGGCATTCCACCAGTAAGTATGCTACTACGATTTGGCAATGTAATAACAAGTTTCATAAGCGTAAATCCTGTAGCACGCCACATTTAAAAGAAGAAATAATTAAAAAAGCTTTTGTTAATGCTTTTAATACCCTCATTGAAAGCAAGGAAGAGTTAATAGCAGGATATGAGGAGGTTATTGAGAAGATAACTAATTTTAGCAAACAAGAAAAGGAAGGTAATAAAATTGATGAAGAGTGTATTTTACTTGAGAAGTCATTAGAAAAATTAATTGCTGAGAACACACGGACATCAATGGATCAAGATGAATATAACACAAAATATAGTGGTTTAGCTACAAGGTATAATAGTTTGCAAAATAGACGACAGGAAATTAGTACTAATATAGCAAAGCTTAAGGGAAGAAAAAATCAAATGAATGCTTTTACTAGAGACTTAGTAAATCAGGAGAATCTATTAATTAGTTTTGATGAGAGTCTGTGGTGTTCAACATTGAATGCAGTAATTATAAAGTCAAATGTAAATGTAATTTTTCAGTTTAAAGATGGAACTGAACTACCTTGGGATTTAGAATAGAGGTGTAGTATGAGAACAATAAAGGAGATAAACCAAAAGAGAAATCCGTTTTATAAGCCTAAAAAATTGAGGATATGTGCCTATGTTAGAGTATCTACTGAAAGTATAGGTCAGTTAGGATCACTTCAAAATCAAACAGAATATTATCAAAACAAATTCACAACAAACTCTGAGTTTGAATTTTGCGGCATCTTTTCAGATGCGGGTATATCTGGCGCAAAGACTGACCGACCGGGGCTGGTGGCTATGATGGAAAAAGCTAAAGCAGGTGAAGTTGATTTAATTATAACTAAATCAATATCTAGGTTTGCAAGGAATACATTAATACTTTTAGAAAGTGTTAGGGAATTAAAAGCAATTGGTGTTGGCGTTATTTTTGAAGAACAAGGAATTAATACACTACATGCTGAAGGGGAATTGCTACTTACAGTACTAGCTGCAATTGCTGAAGAAGAGCGAAAATCTGTAAGAGAAAATGTTAAATGGGCAATAGAAAAAAAGTTCAAGCGCGGAGAGGTAATTGTAGATGTTAATCGTTTGATTGGCTATGACAAAGATGAAAATGGTAGGTTTGTAATAAACAAAGAGCAAGCAGAAGTAGTAAGAAAGATATATAAGTTGTTCTTAGCAGGAGAAACCGGATATAAAATTGCAAAAGATTTTAATGAGAAAAGTATACCAACCTATACAAATAAGCTATGGCAATCAGGTAGGATATTAGGAATTATATCTAATGAGAAATATAAAGGAGATTGCCTTATGCAGAAGACCTATGTAACTGATAATGGCAAGGGAATTATTAATAGAGGACAAAAGGCAAAGTATTATGTAGAAAATGCTCATCCTCCTATAGTAAGTAGGAGTGATTGGGAGAAGGCTCAGCTTACTCGAGAAAGTAGAAAAACAAAAATATATCCTTTTACAAAAATGTTCCGCTGCAAATACTGTGATGCAACCCTTATAAGAGTGGTTCATCAAGGTAGATGGGTAAGCTGGATATGTGCAACATATATGCAAAAGGGAAAAGGTGTTTGTGTTGGTATGAGAATATCAGAAGGAAAATTGCAAGAAGTTACTAATGGTATTGTCATAAATGAACCTATGGTTGTAGAGGAGGTTACAAATGGCAAATATTCAAAGAAGAGGTCCGAAAAGAGTTTCCGTATTATACCCGTTACCGAATACTATAGATCCAGGAACAACGGAGAATAATTCAAAAAAATTAAGGGTAGCTGCATATTGTAGAGTATCTTCTAGCAGTGATGAACAAATAACAAGCTACAATGCACAAGTTCAATATTTTAAGAAATATATTATAGAGAACCCTGATTATGATTTTGCTGGTATCTATACGGATAAAGGAATGTCAGGAACTAATCTTCAAAAGAGAGAAGGTTTCAATAGGCTTATGCAGGATGCTAGAGAAAATAAAGTTGATATGATTATTACAAAAAGCCTGTCTCGCTTCGGTCGAAATACTCTGGATTGCTTAAATAGTATAAGAGAACTACGAGCATTAGGAGTGGATTTGTTCTTTGAGAAAGAAAATATCCATACAAAAACAAGTGCAGGAGAAGTTCTTCTAACTTTAATTTCAGCTGTTGCACAAAATGAAAGCTTAAATCAATCAGAGAATGTAAAATGGGGAATACGCCGCAAATATGAAAAAGGTTGCATACCAAGCGGGAAGTTCTTTGGATATGAAAAGGATGAAACAGGTAATCTCATAATCAATGAAGCTCAGGCAATTACTGTTAGAAGAATATATCAAGAGTTTCTTGATGGGTATGGGTATTATAAAATAGCAGAGCATCTTACGGATGATGGAGTTGCTACTGAATGTGGAAATTTGGTATGGAATTGCAGCACACTAAAACAGATCCTAACTAATGAAAAATATAAAGGAGATACACTTTTTCAGAAAACATATAATGCAGATTATCTTACAAAGCGGAGAGCAAAAAACAATTGAGATCTACCAAAATTTTATTATGAAGACACGCATCCTGCGATTATAGATAAAAACACCTGGGAATGTTGGTGTTGCAAGAGATTCAGAGCAGGTAGATATTCACCAGTTGAGCCAGAGGTATGTTGTAATGGAATAAAAATAAAGTATACTGTTCCAGCGGAAATGTTTATAAAGGCATGGAATCAGCTTGTCGAAAATGAGGAGTGGCAGCATAGTACAAGTGATAAAGGTGTGCTTGAAAAGTACAGATTAGCTGAATTAATTAGGCTCAAGAATAGTGTGGGGATAATTGATAAGATGCCATATGAGCTGATGCTGAAAACGTTGGATTATATTAGGAGAGGGAATGATGGCAGGGTAGCGGTAATATTTCTAGCTGGAGTAACAGTAAATATATAATTGAATGACTGATATATGAATACCCGTAGGATTAGCAGAGATTGCTTATCTTACGGGTGTTTTTTTATGCGTAAGTGACACAGTTGGTGTGTTTAAATCTGAGCTAATTAAAAAAAAGTCCTGGATGAAATAAATGATAAACGTCTATATGATTTAATTTTTATAATATTCAATTTATTGTTTGACATATAAATAATGACATGATACTATAATTATAGAGATTAATCAAAAATGATTAGTGTAAAAATCATTTTTGATTAATGAACTAATCAAAAATAAATTTTAACATTATTTAATGATAATAATGACTAAATAATTTTTTAATACTGGATTTTATATAGATGGAATCACTTCTGTCATATTTAATTAACCGTCCATTTTTGGCTTTTATTTATCTATATAACATAAAATTTTGATGGTACTTATTATTTAACTTGTAATTTGTTTTAATTAATGAACAAAGGAGAAATCAATTTTGGCTAATGAATTTGATACAATGAAACTCTTCCATACAATTAAAGAGTCTACTATACCTGTAGGTGCAACATTTTTAAGTCAAAAGCTTAATATACCACCTGCAACAATAGGTAGAATGTTGGTAAAGCTTGAAAAAGATGGATTACTAGAAAAGGTTAGCAACAAAGGAAGACAATTAACGAATAAAGGCATTGAGTACTTAAGTGGAGAAAAAATAAAAAATGCTAAGCTTAAAACAGCAAATACACTTATTCATATGGTTGAAAACTCATCTAAACAGAGATTAATTGAAATATTAGAAATAAGAAAACTATTAGAATGTAAAACCATAGAATTAGCATGTCAAAATGCAAATGATGAAGAAATTGCAAAATTGGATAATATTTTGGCTGACCATTCTTATGTTGTAAGACATGGAGATCTTGGAAGTGATCAAGATTTAAATCTACATTTAACCATCGCTGAAATTTCTAAAAATAAAACAATACATCAGATATTAAAACTTATCCTTACAGAAGAAGATGTATACACAAAATTTTCTTATTTAGCAGATCACATAAAAAACATACAACTTAAGCAACACAGTGACTTAGTTGAGGCAATTAGATGTCATGATCCAGAAGCAGGGAAAATAGCTCTAGAGAAACATTTAGATCAGGTCATTTTTGATGTTAATAGATACTACAAATAATTATTCGCATATGCAAATAAAATGGTGTTTGAATCCTGAAAACCTTTACACGATTGTTTTGCAGTTATGCATTAAATACAATGATAGAATTTCAAAATAATAATAAAAGGAGCATTCCTGTTATGAATTAAAATGAGCTTTGAAAAAAAGAGCACCTACTGATAAAATACAGGGTATAACAGTTGCAACTTTTATCCCTAATTTATAATTATCAGTGGAGGTACTCAATATGAATTATACACAGAATGAAAAGATTATGTCAATAACAGAAAGTACATTAGTCATAGGTATTGATATCGCAAAGCAATTTCAGTATGCGAGAGCGTTTGATTACAGAGGTATAGAGCTTAGTAAGGTTAAATCGTTTGAAAATACAGCGGATGGCTTTAAAACATTTCATGAATGGTTAAAATTAGTAGCTAAAGAAAATAAAAAAGATAACATAATTGTAGGGTTAGAGCCTACAGGTCATTACTGGTTTACATTGGTAAATTTTTTAAAGGAACTGGGGATCAAGCTTGTTCTTGTTAACCCATTTCACGTTAAACGAAGTAAAGAACTGGATGATAACTCTCAGACGAAAAATGACCTTAAAGATCCAAAAACAATTGCAAAGCTTGTCATTGAAGGCCGATATTCTCAACCTTACATTCCGGAAGGAATATATAGTGAGCTAAGAATAGCAATGGGCATGAGAGAAAGTCTTACCAAGAATTTAAATAAAATAAAAAATAAAGTAGATCATTGGTTAGACAAATACTTTCCAGAATTTAATGATGTTTTTGCCGACTGGGAAGGGAAAGCTGCCTTAATATCATTATCCGAGTTCTCTACACCAGAAGAAGTTTTATCAACAGGTGTTCAACAGATAATTAAGACTTGGAAAAAAGGAGTAAAACGTGCCGTAGGCAATCAAAGGGCTGTGAGGCTTATAGAGGCAGCTAAGATTTCTATTGGGATTAAAGAAGGTCTTAGGATGGCTAAAAATGAGCTTAATGCTAATTTAGAACAGTACAGACTATATCTAAAACAAAATGAACAATTAGAGATAGAAATAGAGGAATTAGCTTTTCAGGTGCCTGGAGTTAAAGAGATGGTATCTATAAAAGGTGTAGGAATAATGACTGCTGCCGGATTCATTGCTGAAGTTGGTGATATAAAAAGATTTACACATCCAAGCCAAATTCAAAAGCTTGCAGGTTTAAATCTAATTGAATGTAGTTCTGGTAAACATAAAGGTAAGACAAGTATAAGTAAAAGAGGAAGAGCGAGGCTTAGAGCACTTTTATTTCGTGTAATAATGCCGTTAGTATCTAAAAATAATGAGTTTAAGATGTTACATGAATATTATACAACCAGAAAAGAGAATCCATTAAAGAAAAAGCAATCATT
>JBLHPD010000123.1:0-14832 GCA_047624165.1 Clostridium sp.
GATGCAGGATCATGGGTTATCGTAATGATGATGTGGGTTGGTGCATTTGGAGGTATCATGGGTAAAATGGAGGCATTTGCTCCGTTATCAAACTTAGTTTCTAGAATTTCAAGAAATGTGCGACAACTTATGTTTTGGAACGGTATGTTGTCAATTTTAGGAAATGCTGCATTAGCAGATGAAATGGCACAAATAGTAACAGTTGGTCCTGTAATTAGAAATTTACTTGAAGATAACGTTGAGGGTAGCGAAGAGGATATGTATACATTGCGTTTAAGAAACGCTACTTTTGGAGATGCACTTGGGGTGTTTGGATCGCAGCTTATTCCATGGCATGTATATATAGGCTTCTATGTGGGTATAGCCTCTGCAGTTTACCCGCTTCACAAGTTTGTACCTTTTGATTTAATAAAATATAATTATATGGCAATGGTTGCAGTAGGCTCATTATTGATACTTACTCTAACAGGATTAGACAGATTTATACCATTATTTAAATTGCCAACTGAACCTAATGTTAGACTAAAGAAAAATATTAAAAAGAGCAGTGATGAAAAATTATCTGCATAAATTCGAAATTGAATAATATATAAATTAGATAAAATCGCTATATTGTATATCTACAATATAGTGATTTTATCTTAGCTTTAGAAAAGGTTAATGAACTTTTATAAATTTAAGAATCAAATAATCATACCAAAATGGAATGTATACGTTATCCATAGTTATATAAAAATTCTGAGGTGCGCTACTATATATTGAGGGAAAGAAAAGTTGTGTAATAATTTAATGATTTTAATTACGCATCCTCAGTAACCATAACCCCCTCTGACTATAATAATATTCCCAATTAAACATAATGGTGATTATAATTTTTTCGTATTTTCGGTAAACAGAACCCATAAAAATAATGAAAAATAATGAAAATTAAAAATATTGAAAAAATATGACATAATCGTTAAAGAATTAGAAAAACATGCCGAAATATATAATATTAGAAAAATGAAATGGGGGCTATATTGTGAAAAAAAAACTATCAGAAAAAGAAATTTTTATAAATAAGAAATTAAAGGGTAAAAAATTGAGGTTTCAGATAATATCATTGCTTATTATAGCAGCATTTTTACCTATATTAGCAATTTCTTTGGGGACATATTATAGTATATCAAAAAATTCAGAAGGTGAATTTGATAATATAGCAAATCAAAGCATTGTAAGGGTTAATGAGGCTATATCTTCATTTTACAAAGCTAATTATGAATCTACAGACATGTTATCAAATGAGGTAAATGCTATAACGATTAAGTCAAATCCTAATTCTGCAAAGCAATTAACGAAAAGCTTTGAGAGTTTTGTAAAAACTCATCCTGACACGTTAAGCATATATCTTGGGACGATAGATAAGAAATTTTACGTTAAACCTGACACGGAATTACCTGCTGGTTATGATCCTACATCTAGAGGGTGGTATAAGGAGGCAAATACTAATGATGGCAAAGTAATTGCTACTAATCCATATGTGGATGCTATTACTAAAAAAAATTGTATGACATTTGCAAAAACAGTTAAAGATGAACAAGGTAACCTTGTAGGTGCAATTGGACTAGATATAGACTTAGAAAAAATAGCTAGTTTGGTCACTAATATTAAATTAGGTGAGAGTGGTTATTCTGCAGTGCTTGACAATGCGGGAATAATTGTAGCACATAAAAACAAAGATGTTTTAGGCCAAAACTCAGAAAAACAACCTTGGATAAAAGATGTTATGGATTCAAAAAAAAATAAACTTGATATAGTTGTAGACGGAGAAAAATATTTAGCTTATAAGGCTATAGATGAAAAAACTAATTTAACTATAGTAGGATTTATTCCACTAGCCGAACTTACAACAAAAAAATTAAACGGATTAACAATACCTTTAATAGTTTTAGTATTATCACTTATATTTGTAATGGTAGTGGGAACTATATTTTCTGGTAAAATAACAAAACCAATGGAAACGTTAATTAATATTTTAGCAAAAATTAAGGATGGGGATTTTACTCAAAGGGTAAATCAAAATAAAAGTGCTAGCTTAGAAGTACAACAAATTATTGAATCAGTAAATAATATGATAGAGGATATGGTTATAGTTTTAAGAAATGTAATTGATAGTTCAAATAAAGTTAAGGAATCATCAGAGTCTTTAGCGGCTACTACCGAGCAATCAAATGCTGTGGGGGATGAGGTAGCGAGAGCAGTGCAACAAATTGCACAAGGGGCAAATCAGCAGTCTCAAATTCTAGAGGAAAGTGTTAATTATTCCACAACACTCGGAGATGAAGTTAATAAAACTACTATTAATGCTAAAAATATGATTAAAGCATCTTTAGATGTAAAACAATCAACAGAGGAAGGTATTGTAGTTGTTAATAATTTAAAAAAAGTATTTGAAGAAAACACTAAAGCTAATAATGAAGTAGCTAAAAAAGTGGAAATTTTAGCTGAGAACTCTAATAAGATTAGTGCAATAACTGACACCATAAAGGCAATAACGGAGCAAACAAATCTATTAGCGTTAAATGCTAGTATAGAGGCGGCAAGAGCAGGGGAGGCAGGAAGAGGTTTTGCAGTTGTTGCAGAGGAGGTTAGAAAACTTGCAGAGCAATCTTCAGGTTCAGCTTCTGAAATTGATAAGGTAATAAGTGTAATAAGAACCAGTGTTGATGGGTTACTTGAGCAAATAACGTATTCCAAAGAGTTAAACTCTAAAACCGATAAAAGTGTACAAACTACTAATGAAACATTCAATAAGATTGAAGGAGCAATGGAATTACTTCACAAGGACATGAACAGTGTAGATAATTCGCTAAAAGAAATAAATAATTATAAAGATAAGGTAAGTGAAAAGATAGAAAATGCTTCATCTGTGTCACAAGAGACGGCGGCAACTTCAGAAGAGGTAAGTGCATCAACAGAGCAGCAAGCTGCAGGACTTGAAGAAATAGTAAATGCGGCAGAAAACTTAAACGCTCTTGCTGAAAAATTAAGAGAGGGTATCAGCAAATTCAAAATATAGTAAAGTTTAATTCAGGAGGCACCTAGTTTATCTAGGTGCCTTTTTATGAATCTTATAATATTTGTTATTAAGAAATAATTAGAATAGGATATTTTATAATATCCAATAGTATGATATATTAATATTAGGAAATTAAATGACTTCAAATATTAAATAAAATATATTGGTGAGTTACTTTTATAAAATAACTGTAGAAGGAAGGCGTTTTCATGAAAATTTATTCGTGGAATGTAAACGGCATAAGGGCTATAAAAAATAAAGGTTTTATTGAATGGATTACGAAAGAAGAGCCAGAGGTTTTATGCATTCAAGAGACAAAAATTCAAGATATTCAAATAAGTGAGGAGCTTAAAAACATAGAAGGATATTATTCATATTTTTCTTGTGCAGAAAAGAAGGGTTATAGTGGCGTGGCTACATACACTAAGCAAAAACCAATATCCGTTTGTTATGGAATTGGTATAGAAAGATTTGATAGTGAAGGTAGAATAGTAATAACCGAGTTTGAAGATTTTACTCTTTTAAACATATATTTTCCTAATGGTCAGAAGGATGAAATAAGATTAAATTATAAAATGGAATTTTATGACGCACTATTAGACTATTGTGAAACATTGAGAGCAAAAGGGAAAAAGTTAATTATTTGTGGAGATTACAATACTGCACATAATACAATTGATCTTAAAAATCCAAAGGCAAACGAAAAATATTCAGGGTTCTTACCTATAGAAAGAGCTTGGCTAGATAAATTTATATCGCACGGTTATGTTGATACTTTTAGATATCTTCACCCAGAAGAAGTGAAATATTCTTGGTGGAGTTATAGATTTAAGGCTAGAGAAAAAAATGTAGGGTGGAGAATTGACTATTTCTTTGTAACTGAAGATTTATTAAGTAGATTAAAAAAAGCTGATATTTTAAATGACGTTTTAGGCTCGGACCATTGTCCTGTTTGCATTATTTTATAGATAAATCTCCACTTAAATAGAGCATTTGAAGATTGTTTATCTGCAAATGCTTTATTTAAAAGTGAGATTCTTAATGTGAATTATTCTTTAGAAGATGCTAAAGTTATAATTTCTTGAATTACATCTTGAAGATTTTAATACTGGATTCAAGATCCTTAGCCATTTCTTGTAACTTCTTAATTGAAATGGACATTTCATCAATAGTAGTTGTTTGCTCTTGGATAGATGCAGCAACCTCTTCTGTAGCGGCAGCACTTTCCTCTGAAACTCTAGTTATATTTTCGGAACTCATTGATAAATTTTCAATAATTTCATTTGAATATATTATGTTTTTTGTAACTACGCTTAGCTTGCTTTTAGTATGGTCAAATGCCTGGAGAATTTCAGTAAGTGCCTTGTCAACATTTTGTACATTAATTGTACCCTTTTGTGTTTCTGAACTTCCTTCTTCAATTGAAGACAGTGCGATTTTAGCATTCTGTTGGGTGTTTTGAATAAGTTTCTTAATACTACTCGAGGATTCCATAGTTTCCTCAGCTAATTTTCTTACCTCATCAGCAACCACAGAGAAACCTCTACCAGCCTCACCTGCTCTTGCAGCCTCAATTGATGCATTAAGCGCTAGTAAATTGGTTTGAGATGCAATAGTGTCTATAAATTCAACAATATTTCCTATTTCATCTGATGTTTTTTGAAGGGTTTCTATTACTGATGCAGAGTAATCTACTTTGTTTTTTATTACTTTTATTTGAGTTATTAGATCATTCATTTTACTTCGTCCATCAGTAGCAAGAGAACTTGTTTCATCTGCAGTTTTAACAACACTAGTTATTTCAGCTTTAATAGTTTCCATATTATTTACAATTTCTTTAGTGTTTTTTGAAATATCTCCAGTTGCGATAAATTGCCTCTCTGAACCAGATGCTAATTCTTGCGTGGCCATAGCAATTTGATTTGAAACCAGGGAACTTTGTTCACCAGAGTTAAGGAGCTCACCTGCAGAAGATAACAATAGCTCTGAAATATGACTAATTTGTTTAGTCATGCCGCGAAGATTAATAATCATTTCATTAAAACTTAGGATTAAAAGTCCTATTTCATCTTTAGATTTTATTTCAATCTCATTTGTTAAGTCTCCATTAGAAATATCTTTGGCAAGAATCACTAATTTTTTTAATGGGTCAATAAATCTTGATACTAAAAATACTAGTATTAATGAACCTAATAAGAAAGAAATTAGTGTTATTAAAAAAGAACTTGTTAATACAGAATTAATAGCAGATTGAACATTTTTCATAGAAAGAGCTATATCCACTGCCCCTACATGTTTGTTATTTTCCGAGAGAGGAACTAATACTTCATAAACTTTTTCCACGTCTTTATACAAAAAAGTAGAGTCGTACTCTTTGCCATCTTTCGCGGCAGCTATACTTCCTTCATCATTTAATGTTTTACCTATTCTATCCTTTTCGGTGTGTGTAAGTACTTTTAGATCCTTTGATATAGTTAAAGCATAGGCTATGCTTTTATCCTTACCTAGTTCATCAATAAGAGATTGAGGACTTACAGAATTAAGAATGGTATTAACTTTATTAGCATCAATCCCAATTTGAACAAATCCGCCATTACTCATAGCAACAGCACCATATTTATAAAAATTGTCTTTTGAATTTCCACTTGGACGTATGTTTTCAAGTACCTGGGGATCTTTATCTTTTAACATTTTCTGAGCTGCACTGTCTTTTGAATAAACATAGTTTAAATTAGCTGGCATATTAGAAAATATTATAACTCCCTTGGCATCAGCTACATTAATTTCCTCAATATTTAATCTTTTTGATATTTTCACAAGATATTCATTTGTAATATTAGGTGTTGTACCAATAATATAGGATGAACTGATAATTTTTTCGCCTAGTAGTGAATTAAGTTCTTTTGAAATATTTTGATTGGAAATCAGTCTTTGCTGAATTTGTTTAACAATTATATTTCCATCGGTTTTCATTTGAAGTTCCATTTTGTTTTTTACAATAGACACCATAATAAGACAAAAAATAAGTAAAGTTGTTAAAAGTACTAAAAGCGAAGATGCTACAATTTTAAATTTCAAAGATAGATGTGATTTTGATTTAGCTTTAGTTTCCATAATAAATTATTCCCCCATATGTTTTCTTTAGTTAGCAATTGAATTGTTTTAGAAAGAGTATATAAATACAAAACATGGTATTTAATGTAACTTAATAAAAAAGGTAAAAACTAATAGATTTTCTATTAAAGTAAATTTATTTTATGTCCTATGTTACTATATTTAAACAATTAATTAACAAAACAATAATAATACATTAATAATATAATTCATAAAATTATAAAGTTCAATAGAAATAACTATAGTTCCCTATATTTCTGACGACATATTAGTTATTAAATTGAAAAAAAGTGAAATAATATTTAATATAATTGAATTTAATATTAAAAAAAGTTTTAGAGTAAATATAAAACATTTAAGTGTATAATAATCTTATATGTAGAAAGTTTATAAGTTTTTGGATGGATACTTTAAAATGAGTACATATTGAAACAAATTAGATGAATGAAAGGAAGTTAAAGTTATGAATAATGAGAAAAAACTATATCCTGTGAAATCTAAAAAGAAATATGGGTATATAGATAAGGAAGGAAATGTAGTAATAGAGTTTAAATTTAATTATGCGCAGGAGTTTGAAGGGAACCTCGCAATAGTTGCCATAGAAGAAAAGTATGGCTTTATTAATAAAGCTGGGGATTTTGTAATAGAACCTAAGTATGATGAAGTGTGGCAGTTTAATGAAGGCTTCGCAGCAATAAAATTAGAAGATAAGAAAGGTTATATTGATTTAACCGGAAAACTTATAGTGGAGCCTAAATATGAAGAAGCTAATTTTTTTATGGAAGGAAGAGCCGCAGTTAAGAGTGGATATATGTGGGGGTATATAAATAATGAAGGAACAGAAGTAGTGTCACTTAAATTTTTAGATGCTCAAGATTTTAGTGAGAGCCTCGCAGCAGTTCAAATAGGAGGTAAAATAGCTTATATAGATAAAGAAGGTAAAGTTGTAATAGATGCAATTTATGATTATGCCAATGCATTTAATGGTGGGATAGCATCAGTTTGCGTTAATGGAAGGTATGGTTATATAAACAATAAAGGAGAAAACATTATACCGTCTAGATATACTGTTTGCGGAGAGTTCACTGAAGGTTTAGCTCCAGTTGAAATGAGAGGAAAATATGGTTTTATAGATTATAGGGGGGAGTTTACTATAAAGCCTGAATTTCAATGGGCGGATAGCTTCTATAATGGGATAGCTGCAATTTCTGAGAATGAAAAATATGGTTGCATTGATAAAAATGGTAATATTATAATACCTACTAAGTTTGACGATATAGATATTATGAGTGAAGGTTTGATAGCTGCTCAAATAGGAGAAAAGTGGGGTTACATAGATTGCGCCGGTGTAATAGCTATAGATCCAAGTTTTGAAGAAGCTTATGAATTTATTGATGGCATTGCAAGGGTTGAAATAGGTAAAAGAATCGGGTATATTAATAAATTAGGAGAATACATTTGGAAATTACAATCCTAAAAATAGATAAAGGCACTTATATATATAGGCGCCTTTATCTAATTTTATATAAAAATAATTTTAATAATGAATTCCATATAAATATATAGAAACTTTTACTGTATTAATTAATAGTATATAAATAAAAGAGTTGAAAATATAAGTTAGTATTATGTTATGTTTAGTGAAATGTGATAAACAAACATAACCTAGCATAGTTATATGATAAAAGTAGCAAGTTATAGGGGGATTTAGAACCATGAAAGTTCTATTGTGTGTTAGACAAGATTATTATAGAAATTTTGCCGGCGATTCTATGAAGGTAATTAAAACAGCTGAGTACTTGCGTAAATTAGGGGTAACCGTAGATATAAATGATGGTGGCATATATGACTATTCTGATTATGATATAGTACATTTATTCAATATTGATACTGCAGGAGAAACATATAGATACTATAAGATTGCCCATTTTTACAAAAAAAACTTAGTAATATCGCCAATGCATTGGGATATGAAAAAATATAATACTATAAACAATAAAATTGAAAATATTAAGCTGTATGATAGGTGCAGTAGTTACAAAGAGGAAATTTTAAGAAAGAGTAAAGTTATATTTTGCAATAGTGAATTAGAAAAGCAACTTATTCAGAAAGAATTTAATATTAAAACGGAATATAGAGTTATCTATAATGGCGTAGAAGTTGAAAATGAAGATATACCTCTATATAATTTTACAGAAAGATATAATTTAAATAATTATGTTTTAAGTGTGGGGAGAATATGCGAAAGTAAAAATCAACTTGCTTTATGTAGCGTTTGTGAGAAACTAGGGAAACAATTAGTTTTAATAGGAAGTGCAAATGACAATGAGTATCTTAAACAATGTACTAAATTTAAAAACGTAATATATTTAGGCTTTGTGGATAGTTATAATGTATACAATGTCTATAGATTTGCAAAGGTACATGTGAACCCAAGTTTTGCAGAAATGCCAGGATTATCAACTCTAGAGGCAGCAGCAAGTGGTTGTAATATAGTAACATCACAAGAAGGGTATGCCAGTGAATACTTTAAAGATATGGCCCTATATTGTGATCCGTATGATAATAATAGTATCTTAAAAGCAGTAAAGAGCGGATTTGAAAAACGCAAGGATAGTAAGCTTAAGAATTATGTTCATGAAAATTATAATTGGGGAAAATCAATAAATGAATTATATAAAACGTATTTAGAAATTCTTAGTTAGAGTATCTTCCATTATGATCTAAGAGATTTTACTTATATTATGCTATAACTAAAAGTATATGTTGCTGGAAATGCTTTCACGTTGCCAAGGAATTCTAAACAAAATTTATTGAAAGATACTAAAAAGTGCAAACTCGCTAAAAGCTCAAACAAGCACTTTTCTTAACGTATCTTCCACTAAATTTAGTTAAGAATTGCTAAGACTTGTTCAAATGCATTCTGCGCAACATATACTTTTGTTAGCATAATAGAAGAAAAATTACTAAGTTTAAAGATATTTTCAATTTATCTTTGTAAATACGAATACATGTATTTTGTATGATAGAACATGTGGACTAGGTTAAATCATCACCTGAGGGTGTTGCAATATTAACGACTTCATAATCAGATTTATACCACAACGGAAGTTTTTTGCTATAGTGCATAGCCCCAATTAATAGAAATGAGAGACTTCCCTTATGAAATGTTGTTAAATATAAAATAAATACAAATATACTTGACTTTAGGAAAAAAATGGCTTACTATAATGATATATTTAGCTAATTAGTTAAATGTCTAACCCGGAGGTGATTTTCATAAATAAAGTATTTAAAGCACTTAGTGACGGAACCAGGAGAGAGATTTTGAAATTATTATCAGAAAAAGATATGAACGCAGGAGAAATTTCTGATTGCTTTAATATGTCGAAACCATCTATATCCAAACATTTGGACATATTAAAAGATGCTGAGCTTATTATATCTGAGCGAAATGGGCAATTTATTATTTACTCAATAAATACGTCTGTTCTTCAATCCACTTTAAGTGGATTTTTAGGTTTGATTAATTCCAAGGGGGAGAAAAAAAATGAATAAATTTAAGTTTGATTTTATCAGAGGGTTTGTATTTTTAATGTCCCTAGTAATTTTAATTACAACTTTTGTTATACCTATTACTAATAAGAGCGATGTTATCATTACTGTAATAATACTTATTTTGTTAGAGTTTGTAGACTACTACATTCCACAATTGACTAGAACACCGGAAGATAGCCCAAGGATTAAGACATTAAGATTTGTAAATAGATTTACTATGTTTGTAATATTAATTCCACTAGTGTTTAGTATATTACATATAGAATCAGCATTCTCAACTAGTACTAATGAAAAAATCTTAGTGGGATTTGTATCAATTATTATGATGGTTTTAGGTAATAAGTTTCCACAAGTTAAAATGAATAGGTATTTTGGGCTCAGGTTACCATGGACTATTAGAGATGAGGAAACTTGGAGGGTTACCCATAAACTTATGGGGAATTTAGCATTTCCTCTAGCAATACTTCAATTAATATTAGTATTCTTTTTACCTGCAGAAGTAGCTGTAGGGATAGGCGTTTTAAGTTGGGTAATAATAGGATCATTATATTCCCTATATTTCTATATGAAAAAATACAAACCATTTTTAAAATAAAAAACAGACATATTATATCGGTATTTAAATACAAAATTTTAGGGGGAGATTTTTATGGTTAGTCAAAGTTTAATCATTTTCTTAATATTTGCAATGGTTTTTTGTATCGCTTTTCCAATAATATTATTAATATATTTTAAAAAGAAAGAACACTTTTCAATTAAACCAGTTCTTATTGGAGCTTTGGGATACTTTGTCTTTGTTTTGGTCTTAGAAGCAATACTTCATAACGTGGTTATATCTGCAAAAATAATTAAAGTCAACACAATTACTTTTGCCATATATGGGGCTCTCGCGGCCGGTGTATTTGAGGAGGTAGGTAGATTCATAATGTTTAAATTTATTTTGAAGAAAAATAGGAAGTGGAAAGATGGTTTGGGATACGGATTAGGTCACGCTGGAATAGAAACGATATTGTTAGGCGGTATGCTATATATCAATAATCTCGTGATGTCCCTTGCAGTAAATTCAGGAACTATAAATGAATTGCTTAAAAAACAGGATGATGCTGTAGTTGAAACTATAAAAAATTCACTCACAAATGCCAATTTACTTGCAACTTCAATGGGCATATTTGAAAGAATATTCGCTTTCATAATTCAGCTAGCTCTTACGTTTGTAGTGCTTTATGCTATAAGGGAAAAGAAGAATATATACTTGCTAGTTGCTATATTAATTCATGCTTTAGTAGATTTTGCGCCAGCTTTATATCAAATGAAATTTATAACTAATCTGTACTTTATAGAAGGTTTAGTATTTATATTTGCGGTTGTTGGTTTTATATTTATATTGAAAAGCAAATCATTATTTAGGAAAATAAATAGCTAATATTAAAAAATCATCTAAATATCTTTAGATGATTTTTTTATAATGCATTTCGTACATAAAGTATAAATTTAGCTCTGTCTATTGGATTAACACCTATTCTTTCCCTTGTGGATCCGAGTTCTAAGGAGCATGGTTCATAACCTGAAAACCCTGTTGTCATTAGGCCTTTCCCAGAAGAAATTTTGCCAAGGTCTCCTGGGTATTCAAGGGAGGTGGATACAGGCATTTTTCCTTCTATTGTAAAAGTGCCGTTGTGAATAAATGGTGAGTCAAAACTACCACGCATTTTTATAATGTCATTTAAAACTCTTCCTCCTACATTCTCAGGTACAGTAATCCTATACTTAATTATGGGTTCAAGTAGCGAGGTGCCTATTTCATTTAGCCCTCTCATGATGCCCATGGCAGTAGAGGCGGCAAAGTCACCTGAACGTGAATGCATGACATGGTCTTCTCCTTTTATAAAAGTTATCTTTAAATCTGTTACTGGCCAGCCGTAAATACCTTGGCTTAAGATTCTATCTAAATTATCTTCTATCTCTCTTTGATACTTCATCTTAACTTTTTCGGTTCTTACTCTAGATTCATAGATAAGTCCAGTTCCCTTTGGTAGCGGTTCAATTAAAAATTCAACTATAGCCCAGCATGGTTTGGGCATAGTATAACGAGATTCACCATATCCACTTGCTATAGGCGTTTCCTTATAGATAACAGATGGTGGACCAAAATATACTTGTAGTTTAAATCTTTCCATTAAAATAGCTTCGATATATTCAATTTGAATTTTGCCCATAATCCGTATATGAATTTCTTTCTTTTCTTTTATCCATTGCATGTTAAGAAGTGGGTCTTCCTCTTGTAAGAGTGTTAAAGCTTCAACTAAAGCTATATAGTCTTCTTGCAACTTTGAATATATTCTAAGGGTAAGAAGTGGCGTTGTAATTATTTGTATACTAGGAATATGAGTTTTGCTACCAAGGACATCATATGTGCTACAATTTAAACCACTCACTAGTACCAAATCACTGCTACTCGCTGATGCTACATCAATTATTTTTTGATTAACCATTTTTTTAATCATAGTAATTTTTTCGGTTTTGTTTGTAGTAACATTTAAAATATCATCTCTCGTGGATATTGATCCGCTAAAAATTTTTATATGAGCTATTTTACCTAAGGTCTTGTTATGAGAGATTTTATAGACCAGTGCAGAGAGCTTAGAATTATCCCAATCCTCTGGGCCAGGGAGATAATCTATTATTCCATCAAGAAGTTCTTTAATTCCTTCACCTTTTAGTGCAGTACCATAGAGTACAGGGTAAATTATGCCTTTACTCGCTTGCAGGATTATCTCATCTTTTACCATTCCTAGGGTTAAAGTACCTTCAAAGAATTGATTTAAAATTTCTTCATTATAATTACCTATCATATCGATTATATCGTAAAGCAACTGCTTATAATCATCCTCTTTTAGTTCCAATATGTTTTTTGCATAATTCGCCTGTTCAAATATGTTGCTTACAATAAACTCGTTATTTTTTTCAAAGACTAATTGTAAGGGCACAAGATTGTTTGTAAGAAGCTTTTTTATAGCCACAATAGTTTTACAGGGGGAGGCCCCAATACGATCAAGCTTATTTATAAAGAATATTGAAGGCGTATTTAACTTTTTTAAAGCGTTAAAATATACCTCAGTTTGAGGTTGTACTCCTTCAACGCAGGATAATACTACTATTGATCCATCTAGAACACCTATGCTTCTTTCTACCTCAGAACTGAAATCAATATGCCCAGGGGTATCTATAACATGGATATTAGTTTCTTTGTAATTAAGATCAATTTCAGCAGCTTTTACTGAAATACCTCTTTGTTTTTCCATATCTAGTGAATCTGTATGGGTTGTACCTTTATCTACGCTACCCAGAATTCTGCTAGAACCACTTTGATAAAGTAGTTGCTCTGTTAATGTTGTTTTTCCAGCATCTACATGGGCAACGATTCCGATATTTCTAATACTATTCTTTATTGTCATATTTATATATCCATTTGTATGTTTTTTTAGGCTAGGCATCATTTAAAAATAAACAGGAAGTCAACTAGTCTATTTTCTATTATATAGGAAATAGCTTGCGGAAAGCAATGTGGATAATTTTTTTGATTATTATTGATGCAAAATATTAAAATCCCTTAATTTATGACAACATTTACTGTATAATAAGATTTAGAAGATTTTTTAGGAGAGATGCAAATGAAAAAGATTGAATTACTAGCCCCTGCTGGAAGTATGGAAAGCGTATATGCAGCAGTGCAAATGGGTGCAGATGCAGTTTATTTAGGAGGAAGCAAATTCTCAGCAAGAGCATATGCTTTTAATTTTGATGATGAGAAACTTGTCATTGCAGTGGACTATTGCCATATTTATGGAGTCAGAGTATACGTTACTTTAAATACATTAGTAAAATATAATGAATTAAAAGAAATTATGGAGTATGTAGGGTTTTTATATAGCGTAGGAGTAGATGCATTAATAGTCCAAGATACAGGATTAATATACTTAATAAAAAATAATTTCCCGGAGTTTGAGCTTCACGCATCTACACAAATGACGATTCACAATGGTGAAGGTGCCATGTTTTTAAAAGAGCTTGGATTTAGTAGGATCGTTTTATCAAGAGAGCTTAGTTTAAAAGAAATTGATTACATATCTAATACACTAAAAGTGGAAACAGAAGTTTTTATTCATGGAGCACTATGCATATGTTATTCAGGACAGTGTCTTATGAGTAGTATTATTGGTGGTAGGAGTGGAAACAGAGGTAGATGCGCTCAACCATGTAGATTACCTTATACACTAATAGATAAAAACACTAACAGAGAATGTAAGGCATACATGTTAAGCCCTAAAGATATTTGTACAATAGATAACTTAAAAGATATAGTTGAAAGTGGTGCGTCATCACTAAAGATTGAAGGAAGAATGAAAAAACCAGAATATGTATCAGGCGTTGTGGAAATATATAGACGGGCAATAGATAATGTTTATAACAATACAATACAAAAGTTAGATAAGGATACTAAAGTTTTAACACAATTATTTAATAGAGAAGGGTTTTCAAAAGCGTATTTATACGGTAATACAGGAAAAGACATGATGGCATATAAGGTTCCTAAGAATTCGGGACTTGCAATAGGAAAGGTTGCTGCTGATTTGTCGGTGATTCTTTTAGAAAATATAGCATTAAAAGATGGGGTAATGTTTAATGATGATGGGTTTGCTATATCAAAGATTATATTGGATGGCAATGATGTACAAAAGGCAGAAATCGGCGATAGAGTTCTATTAAAACCAACTAAATTCAAAGCTTCTGACTTTTTATATAAGATTTCTGATGATAAATTAATGAATGAGCTTTCAAAGACCTATAGCGATCCATATGGGAGGAAAATAGAACTAAATCTCTCAATTGAATTCAGTGTGGATAAGCCTCTAAGCATAAGTACGAGTTATATGGGAAAGAACTTTAGTGTTATGGGTGAACTGGTTCAAAAATCAATAAACAAACCAATAGATAAAGAGCGTATTATTCAAAATGTATCTAAAACAGGAGATACTCCTTTCAAAATAAATGAAGTGAATTTTGAAAGCTTTGAAGATGGCTTTGTTCCAATGGCTTCATTA